>DASSNC010000016.1:0-20818 GCA_035688305.1 Rhodanobacteraceae bacterium | reverse complement strand
CCTTCGCTGACGCTCCGGGCCGCCTACGGCGTTCAAATCGGCAGTCCCTGCCGATTTAGTCGCACGTCCCTGTGCTCGAACATGCGCGCCTTTCCCGCGCGCTCGGCGTCACGGCTGCGGCACCGCCAACGGCGCAGGAGAGCTCTGCTTCGGTGACGGCCATCCATGGCCTCGTTCGAAGCAAGATCAGCCAATTTGCTTCGTCCTCCCTGCGCACAGGATGTGCGCCCGCGGGGTGGCCTTTCTCTTGGTGACTTCTCTTTGGCCAGGCAAAGAGAAGTCACACGCGCGCCCAAGGCGCGCGGAAAAAAAAGATAGTGATATCGATATCAGTGTCCGGACTCTGTCGGAACAACCGCCCCCATCCGGCCTGCGGCCACCTTCCCCCGCAAGCGGGGGAAGGAAGTTCACAGCCCGTAGGTTGGGCTGACCCGGTGCTTCTTCCGGGGAAGCCCAACACGTGCGGACGACTTCGTTGGGCTTCCCCCGGATCAAGTCCGGGGTCAACCCAAGCTACGCACTTCGCGCAGATGAAATGGTGGGCCCGGTGGATGCCGGCAGACAGTTGCATCCGTGGTCGTGATCACGACCACGCCGTGCCGTCACGCGCCCGCGCGACACCTCAATCCTGCAAGGTCAGCAAACTCGCATTGCCGCCCGCCGCGGTGGTATTCACCGTGACGGTGCGTTCGGTCGCGAAGCGCAACAGGTAGTGCGGGCCGCCGGCCTTGGGCCCGGTACCGGACAGGTTTTCGCCGCCGAAGGGCTGCACGCCGACCACCGCGCCGATCTGGTTGCGATTGACGTAGGTGTTGCCCACGCATGCGCGTGCGGTGATGTATTCGACGGTCTCGTCGATGCGGCTGTGGATGCCCAGGGTCAGGCCGAAGCCGGTGGCGTTGATCGCGTCGATTACCTTGTCGAGTTCGGAGGCCTTCCAGCGCACCACGTGCAGGGCCGGCCCGAATACCTCGCGGGTCAGCAGTTTGATCGACGGGATCTCGTATGCACGCGGCGCGAAGAAGGTGCCGTGTTCGCATTCGGGACCGAGTTTCGCCTGGTTGATCAGGCGCGCCTCGTTGCCCATGCGCACGGCGTGTTCTTCGAGCAGGCCGCACGACGGGATGTCGATCACCGGGCCGACATCGGTCGAGAGCAGGGCCGGATCGCCGACCTTCAATTGATCCATCGCGCCGGACAGCATGGTGATCACCTTGTCGGCGATTTCCTCCTGCACGAACAGTACGCGCGCGGCCGAGCAGCGCTGTCCGGCCGAATCGAACGCGGAAGTGACGACGTCCTTGACCAGTTGTTCGGGCAGCGCAGATGAATCCGCGATCAATGCGTTCTGGCCGCCGGTCTCCGCGATCAATGCCGCGATCGGGGCGTTGCGCGCGGCCAGCGTGCGGTTGATCGTCCACGCGGTTTCGGTCGAGCCGGTGAAGCACACTCCGGCAACTTCCGGCCGCGTCAGCAACGTCTTGCCGAGCAACGAGCCCTTGCACGGCACGAACTGCAGCACGGTCTCCGGCACACCGGCCTGGTGCAGGATTTTCACCGCGGCATGCCCGATCAGGGTGGTCTGGTCGGCGGGCTTGGCAATCACCGCATTGCCCGCGGCAAGCCCGGCCGCAACCTGCCCGGTGAAGATCGCCAACGGGAAGTTCCAGGGAGAAATGCACACGAACACGCCGCGGCCACGCAGGTAAAGTTGGTTGCTTTCGCCGGTCGGACCGGGCAGGTCCTCGGGGTGGCCGAACAATTTGCGCGCCATCGCCGCGTAGTAGCGGCACATGTCCACCGCTTCGCGCACTTCGGAAATCGCGGCCGGAATGGTCTTGCCGGCTTCGCGCACGCACATCGCGACCAGTTCGCCGCGGTTTTGCTCCAGCAGGTTCGCGGCGCGTTCCAGGATCGCCGCGCGTTGCTCCGCGGGCGTGCGGTCCCAGCCGGGTTGCGCGGCGACCGCGTTGGCCAGCGCGCGCTCGATGGTCGCGGCGTCGGCGTTGCGGCTGGTGCCGACGACCTGCCGGCGGTCGGCGGGATTGGTGACGTCGCGAGCCGCTTCGCCAGGCTGTGCGCCCGGCACCAGCGGCTGCGCGTGCCAGGGTGGCTGTGTGGCATTGACCGCTTGCGCCAGGGATTTCAGTTCGTCGTCGTTGGCGAGGTTCACGCCCATGGAATTCTTCCGGAGTGTGCCGTACAGATCGACCGGCAGGGGGATGCGTGGGTGCGGTATGGCTGTGAGGCCGCGCACCACTTCACAGGGATCGCCGACCAGCTTCTCCATGGGCAGGAACTCGTCCGCCACATGGTTGATGAAGCTGGTGTTGGCGCCGTTTTCCAGCAGCCGCCGCACCAGGTACGGCAGCAAGTCCTTGTGGCTGCCGACCGGCGCGTACACCCGGCACGGGATGCCGAGGTGGTTCTTGCCAATGACTTCGGCGTACAACTCGGCGCCCATGCCGTGCAGGCGCTGGTACTCGAACGGCCGCCCGTGCGCCATGTGGTGGATGGCGGCGATGGTGTGCGCGTTGTGGGTGGCGAACTGCGGGTAGATCAGTTCGGCGCCGGCATCGAGCATGCGCCGCGCGCAGGCCAGATAGGACACGTCGGTGTTGGGCTTGCGCGTGTACACCGGGTAGCCGGCCAGGCCTTGTTCCTGGGCCAGCTTGATTTCGGCGTCCCAGTACGCGCCCTTGACCAGGCGCACGCACCAGCGGCGCTTTGCCGCGCGCGCGGTCTCGGCCAGCCAGTCGATCACGAACGGTGCGCGCTTCTGGTACGCCTGCACCGCGAGGCCGAAGCCGTTCCAGCCCTCCAGTGACGGGTCGGTGAACACCGCGTGGATCACATCCAGCGACAGTTCCAGGCGCGCCGCTTCCTCGGCGTCGATGGTCACGGCAATGCCGTGCGCCATGGCCCGTTGCGCCAATTCGAGCACGCGTGGCGTCAGCTCCGCATGCACGCGTGCGCGTTCGGCGACTTCGTAGCGCGGGTGCAGCGCCGACAGCTTCACCGATATCGACGGCGCCTCCAGTACGTCGCCGGCCTTGGGGTGCTTGCCCAGCGCGTCGATGGCGTTGCCGTAGGCCTGCATGTAGCGCTCGGCATCGGGCGCCGTCAGGGCAGCCTCGCCCAGCATGTCGAACGAATAGCGGTAGGCGGCGTTCTCGCTGCGGGTGGCGCGTTGCAATGCCGCACCGATGTTGCGCCCCATGATGAACTGCTGACCCATGATGCGCATGGCCTGGCGCACCGCCATGCGGATCACCGGTTCGCCGATGCGGTTGGCCAGGCGCCGCAGCGCGGCCGCATAATCGCGGCGGGTGGTGTCGGGCAGGTTGACCAGATGCCCGGTCAGCATCAGGCCCCAGGTGGAGGCGTTGACGAAGACCGACTTGCTGGTGCCCAGATGCTTCTTCCAGTCGGCCTCGCCCAGCTTGTCGCGGATCAGCTTGTCGGCCGTGTCGCTGTCGGGAATGCGCAACAACGCCTCGGCGACACACATCAGCAGTATGCCCTCGGCGCTGGACAGGTCGTATTGCTGCATGAAGGCGGCGATGGCGCTACGCTCGTCCTGCTTGGCGCGCACGCGCTTGACCAGGTCGGCGGCGTGCGCCTGGACCTGCTCGCGCTCCGCAGGCGGCAGTTCGGCGTGGGTCAACAAGTCATTGACGGCGTCGGTTTCATCCCGCAGCCACGCGCCGGTGATTCGCGCGCGCGCGGGCCCGGGTGGCTTGGGTAGTTCGGGGGTGAGGATTGCGGTCATCAAGAACAATCCGGTACTGGACCGCGCATTGTACGTCCGCATGCGCGTGCATCCAATGACGTGCCTCAACGGCCAGTGCCGCCCGTCCTGCAACGATTGCCTTGCCGCTGCGGCCGGGCGGCTTTATGATTCCCAAGATTGCGGTATTGCGGATGACCATGATCACACGCTCACCGGTGGCTGCCGATTCCGGGCAGGTGACGTTGCTGCTGGCGCCCAACCGGGCGCTGAGCCGCGACCAGTTTCGCCGGTTGTTGTGGGAGCTTGGCATTGCGGCATTGCTGGTTGCGGCGCTTGCCGCGTGGGGTGGCGACGTGTTTGCGCCGCTGTTCACGTTGATCGAGATCCCGGTCCTGGTGATCGCGTTCTGGGCAGTGTGGCGCAGTGGGGATCGCAGGGAACGCATCACCCTGGATACGGATCAGGTCCGTATCGAACAGTTGCCTGCCGGAGGCCGTGCGGCCAGCACGTTTCCGGTGGCGTGGACGCGGGTGCGGGTGCAGGATCGCGGCGACGGACATCGCCACGTGGTGTTGAGCGCGCAGGGGCGCGAGCAGGAAGTGGGAGCCTGCCTGGGTGACGATGAACGGATGCAATTGTCGCAATGGTTGAGAACATCGTTGTCCGGCCGCAGTGGCTGGCGCGAAAACTGAAAGATGCCACTCGGGGTGTGATGACGATGAGCTTCAGGAATTGCAAGCGGTGGATCACGGGGACGGCGGTCGCCTGCAGCGGCCTGCTGATGACGATGACCGCCTTCGCCAATCCGGTCCCTTGGCAGATGAATCTCGGCAAGGGCGCTACCAAGATTTCGCACGATGTCTGGGACCTGCACATGGCCGCCCTGTGGGTGTGCGTGGTCCTCGGAATCGTGGTGTTCGGCGCGATGTTCATCGCGATCTTCCGCTTCCGCAAATCCAAGGGCGCGGTGGCGGCCAACTGGAGCCACAACAGCAAGATCGAGTTCGTCTGGACGCTGGTGCCGGTGCTGATCCTGATCGGCCTGGCCACACCGGCGACCTTCCTGACCCGTGACATCTACAACGCCACCGGTTCGCAGATGACCGTCAAGGTCACCGGTTACCAGTGGTTGTGGCGTTACGACTACGTCAGCTACGAGGGCAAGCCGGTCACCAAGGTGCCGACCATCTGGTCGCGCCTCGCGTGGGACAGCAACACTGCGCGCCAGCTCGGTTCGACGGTCAATCCAAACAGCCTCGTCGCGCCGGACGGCTTCCATGACTACCTGCTCGATGTGACCCACCCGCTGGTGATCCCGGCCGGGGTCAAGGTACGTTTCCTGATCACCGCCGACGATGTGATCCATGGCTGGTGGGTGCCTGATTTCGCCGCCAAGCGCGACGCCATCCCCGGCATCATGAATGACTCCTGGGTCAAGGTCGACAAGCCGGGCATCTACCGCGGCCAGTGCTACGTGTTGTGTGGCCAGGACCACTCGGCCATGCCGGTCGTCGTCAAGGTGTTGCCGCAGGACGAATTCAACGCGTGGCTGAGCGCCCAGCAAAACCCGGCGACCCTCGACAAGGCGGCACGCACTGCCGCCGTGGCGCCGCCCGCGCCGACGCCGGCCAAGGGTTGATGCAGCATCGCATGATCGGGTAACACACGGTATTCCAGAGGAATCGCACCATGTCCACCGCAGCGCAAGCCGTCCATCACGAAGAACACCACCAGAGTTTCTTCGAACGCTGGTTCATGTCCACCAATCACAAGGACATTGGCACGCTGTACCTGTTGTTCTCGTTCCTGATGCTGTTCGTCGGCGGCAGTTTCGCGATGCTGATGCGCGCCGAACTGTTCGAGCCGGGCATGCAGTTGATGCAGCCCTATTTCTTCAACGAACTCTCGGCGATGCACGGCCTGGTCATGATCTTCGGCGTGATCATGCCGGCCTTCGTGGGCCTCGCCAACTGGATGATCCCGTTGCAGATCGGCGCGCCCGACATGGCGCTGCCAAGGCTCAACAACCTCTCGTTCTGGATCCTGCCGTTTGCCTTCATCCTGCTGCTCTCGACGTTCTTCATGCCGGGCGGGGCGCCGGCCTCGGGCTGGACCATGTATCCGCCGCTGGTGCTGCAGGGCGGCGAGTCGATCGCGTTCATGATCTTCGCGATCCACCTGATGGGTATTTCCTCGATCCTCGGCTCGATCAACATCATCGCGACCATCCTGAACCTGCGTGCGCCGGGTCTTGACCTGCTGAAGATGCCGATGTTCTGCTGGTCGTGGCTGATCACCTCGTTCCTGGTGATCGCGGTGATGCCGGTGCTGGCCGGTGCGGTCACGATGATGCTGTTCGACCGCTTCTTCGGCACCAACTTCTTCAACGCCGCCGCTGGTGGCGACCCGGTGATGTACCAGCACGTGTTCTGGTTCTTCGGGCATCCCGAGGTCTACATCATGATCCTGCCCGCGTTCGGGATCATTTCGGAAATCGTGCCGACCTTCGCGCGCAAGCCGCTGTTCGGCTACAAGGCGATGGTGTACGCGATCGCCTGCATCGCGTTCCTCTCGTTCATCGTGTGGTCGCACCACATGTTCACCGTCGGCATTCCGCTCGGCGGCGAAGTGTTCTTCATGTTCTCGACCATGCTGATCGCGGTGCCGACCGGCGTGAAGATCTTCAACTGGGTCGCCACGATGTGGCGCGGCTCGATGAGCTTCGAGTTGCCGATGCTGTGGGCGATCGGCTTCATCGTGTTGTTCTCGATCGGCGGCTTCTCCGGCGTCATGATGGCGCTGGTGCCGGCCGACTTCCAGTATTACGGCACCTATTTCATCGTCGCGCACTTCCACTACGTACTGGTCGGTGGCGCCTTGTTCTCGATCATCGGCGCGGTGTACTACTGGCTGCCGAAGTGGTCCGGCCACATGTATTCAAGCTTCTGGGGCAAGCTGCACTTCTGGTCCAGCGTGATCTCGGTGAACGTGCTGTTCTTCCCGCAGCAGTTCCTCGGCTTCGCCGGCATGCCGCGCCGCATCCCCGACTACAACGTGGCCTTCGCAGACTGGAACGCGGTGTCCTCGATCGGCGGTTTCTGGTTCGGCGCGACTCAGCTGATCTTCGTAGGCCTGGTGATCCACTGCGTGTTCTTCTCCAAGCAGAAGGCTGCATCCCGTGCCTGGGAACATGCCTATGGCCTCGAGTGGACCCTGCCGTCGCCCGCGCCGCACCACAGCTTCACGGTGCCACCGGTGATCGATGACAGCCAGCTTGCGCATGGCGATGTGACGCATTGATTTTTGCGGTCATCCATGACCGCCGGTCCCGCGAGCGGTCCTGTAGATTCAACCACAAGGGGCAGGGAGCATCAGAACGGACATCCCTGTCCTGACTTTTCACAACAGCGCGCTTCGATGGGACCAGCGCGGATTTGCATACAGCAACAGCAACGACAGCTGCAACAGCAACATCAACTCGGCCATCCATGGCCTGACTTTTCAAAATTGTTTTGCAATCGTCCCTGATTGCCGCGCAATGAGACGACAGTGCACGGAACGATCATCGGCAACGGCTACATCAACTCGGCCATCCATGGCCTGACTTTTCACAAAAGCATGCTTCGACAGAACGAACCAGTTGACTTGAACACGGAAGAAAAGCCGATGCCAGATCGCGCGGACGCGGCAATGGAAGCCTTGGCCCGTCGCAAGGCCGCCTCGCGCCGCACCGCATGGATCATTGGCGCGATCGCGGTCGCGTTTTTCATCGCCAGCCTGGTGCACGGGCACTTCGTGGGGATCTCCAACTGGGTTCCCCCGGGGCACTGATTCGCCGTTCGTTCATCACACCCGCCATTTACCGGAAGCCTTTCCATGAGCCAACTTGACGCCAACGTCTACTACGTCCCGCACAACAGCCGCTGGCCGATCGTTGCCGCGATCAGCATGTTCCTGTTCATGGTCGGGGCGGCGACTTGGCTGAACGGCTACGACACGCCCGGCAAGGTCATCCTCACCATCGGTGGCCTGTCCATCGTCGGGATGATGTTCGGCTGGTTTGGCAAGGTCATCCAGGAATCGCTGAAGGGCACCTTCAATTCGCAGGTGGACGGCTCATTCCGGATGGGCATGATGTGGTTCATCATGTCCGAGGTGTTTTTTTTCGCCGCGTTCTTCGGCGGCCTGTTCTACATCCGCACCTTCGTGGTGCCATGGCTGGGTGGCGCCGGTGACAAGGGCATCCTCACGAATGGCTTCATCTGGCAGGGTTTCTCGGCGGCCTGGCCAACCAACGGTCCGATGGCCGTCGGCGGCAGCTTCACCTCGGGCTCGCCGTGGGGCATTCCGCTGCTCAACACCCTGCTGCTGCTTTCATCCAGCGTGACCGTGACGATCGCGCACCACGCCCTGCGCGCGGGCAACCGCAAGCGCCTGATCGGCTTCCTTGGCTTGACCATCCTGCTCGGCGCCACGTTCCTGGGCTTCCAGACCTACGAGTACTGGGAGTCGTACGTCCACCTCAACATGACGCTGCACAGCGGCATCTACGGTGCGACGTTCTACATCCTCACGGGCTTCCACGGCCTGCACGTCACCCTTGGCACCATCATGCTGATCGTGATGTGGCTGCGCTGCGTGCGCGGGCATTTCAACCGCGAGCACCACTTCGCGTTCGAGGCGGTGTCGTGGTACTGGCACTTCGTGGATGTGGTGTGGTTGTGCCTTTTTCTGTTCGTCTACATCCTCTGACGGCTTGGAGCTTGCGCTGACTGCGTTGCCACGGCAGCGCGCGAATCCTCATTTACTGTTTGTAAACTCCGGTTCGCGCGCAGCCTCGCGCCTTGCCAGCGCTGCGCCCAAACCGTCAGAGCCAAGGATGATGCGCTGCGCAGCACGCCGTCGCTCGCGACGGTTCTTCATGGGTTTCATGGCCGCCAGCGTGTGACGGCAGGCTTGTCCCGGGCGCCGACTTTCAACGCACGTAAATGCCGTGCGGATGCAGGACGCCGGTCAGGATGCCGACCACGATCAGGACGATCAGCAGCGCCGAGAAGATGACCCGGCGCGTCAGCGCCCACACCGTGCGGCCACTGCCGCCGGTCTTGTCCGTCATCATGAAATACAGCGCCTGGCCCAGTTCGAAGATCACCACCAGAAACACGATGACCAGCACGATCTTGTACAGGGTGGCGAAGGACATGGGTTCTGTGCGAGCTGAAACGGAAAGTATAACGGCGCCCCTGGCAAAACCGGCCGGCGTGGCGTGATGCAGCTGCGCCGCCCCAGCGTGTTCGCGGTGCTGTTGACGATCTTCGGCATCGCGATCTTCTGCGTACTTGGCGTCTGGCAACTGCGGCGGGCCGATTACAAGGAAGCCGTGCTGGCGCGTTTCCATCACGCCGCCAGCGCGCCGATCGTCACCTTGCCGGACGCCATCGCGGACACGCAGTCGGGCGACTACCCGCATGTACGGGTCACCGGGCGGCTGGATGGCGCACGGGTGTACATGCTGGATGACCAGATGCGGCATGGCCGGCTCGGCGTGATGGTGTTCGTGCCATTTCGGCCGGACGCGCCCGGCAGCCACACGCTGCTCGTCAATCTCGGCTTTCTCGCGAAGATGGGCGCTGATTCGACGACACCACCGGACCTGCCACCGATTCCCTCCGGCAGCGTCAGCCTGACCGGCATCTACGCGCCGCCGCCGTTGCCAGGCCTGAAGCTCGGTGGCAACCCGCTGGTTCGCGAGAAAACCTGGCCCAAACTGGTGACGTGGATCGATACCAGCGAGATCGCGGCAGACTTGCATGCCCCGGTCTATCCGCATGTATTGTTGCTGGATCCCGATCCGCACAGCGCCTACCTGCGCCTGTGGACCGCCAACGTGATGCCGCCCGCGCGGCACCGCGCCTACGCGTTGCAATGGTTCTGCTTCGCGATTGCGGCGATCGTGATGTTTTTCGTGCTGCATCGCGTGAAGCGCGATGACGCACCGGGCAACTCCGAGGAATAGACGACGATGGAAGTACGCAACCGCCGCCGCCTGCAAGCGGTGCTGATCGTGGCAATTTTCGCAGTGCCCGTGATCGTGGCGCTGGTGTTGGGATTGCTGGGTTGGGTGCCGCACGGACGCAGCTACGGCCAGCCGATCCAGCCGGAACGCGATCTCGCGAATGTGAGCGTGCAGCTTGCCAATGGCGAGGCGTTTGCGTGGACCAGCCACGCCGCGGAGTGGACGCTGGTGGCCTTGCCCGGCCCCGATTGCAGCAAGACCTGCCTCGGCAAGCTCGACTTGATCCATCGCGCGCGGATCGCGCTCGGCCGACATGCCGGCAACCTGCGCCTGGTCTATCTCGGCACGCCACCCGCTGGTGCCGTCGCGGCCGGGTTCGACAAGGTCTGGACGCTTGCTTCCACCGACTCGCACGTGCTCGATTCCTGGCGCGCCAGTGCGCGTGATTCGGTGAGTGCGGTATTGGTCACGCCGTCAGGGCGGGCCTTGACGCGTTATCCCGCACCCATCGACGCGGCGCGCCTCGGCGGGGACCTGAAGCGGATCATGCACCGATGAACTCGATTTCCCTGCCGTTGCGCACGCTGGCCTGGGTGGCCTGCGTGTTTTGTTTCTGCCTGATTGCGTTTGGCTCGTTCGTGCGACTGTCCAATGCGGGTCTGTCCTGCCCGGACTGGCCGACCTGCTACGGCCACGTCACCTGGCCGGTCAAGCCCGCGGCGGTGGCCAAGGCCGACCAGGCATTCCCGGCAAGGCCGGTCGAAACGCATCGTGCGTGGCGTGAACAGGTGCATCGTTTTCTCGCCGGCACGCTCGGCTTGCTGGTGTTGGCCGAGGCGTTGGTTGCCACGTTTCCAGGCAAGCGCCGTTTCGCGCTGGTGATCGCGGCGGTGATCCTGATCGGCATCGGCATACCGCTGTACATGCAGCAAAGCTACGTGGCCTCAAGCATCATCGCCGCGTTCGGCGAAGCCCTGCTGCTGGGGGTCGCTTTATTCTGGCGCGGCGGCGGCTGGCGCCGCATCGCCGTGCTGGCACTTGCCGTGGTGTGCTTCCAGGCCTTGCTGGGAATGTGGACGGTCACCTGGCTGTTGCTGCCGCTGGTGGTGACGGGACACCTGCTTGGCGGCATGCTGACGTTCGGACTGCTCGCCTGGCTGGCGTGGCGATTGTCGCTGCGCGACGAACGCAATGCGCGTGGCGCGCAATTGCTGCCAGCCGTCGTCGTGGGCTTGTTGCTGTTGTCCTGCCAGATCTTCCTTGGCGGCTGGACCTCGACCAACTACGCCGCACTCGCCTGCGGCGTGGGGGCGTCCGCGTTCCCGCAATGCCTTGGTCACTGGTGGCCGGCGATGGATTTCCAGCACGCCTTCATCCTGCTGCGGCATATCGGGGTGGACTATCAGGGCGGCATCCTCGATGCCACCGCGCGCACCGCGATCCAGATGGTGCACCGCTTGGGCGCGGTGGTGGTGTTCGTGTACCTGCTGTGGCTGGCGCACAAGGCCGGTGCGGCCGGCATGCGCCGGCACGCAGCGGCGCTGACCGTGCTGCTGGTCGCGCAAGTGCTGCTCGGCATCGGCAACGTGACCCTCGGCGTGCCGCTGTGGATTGCGGTGGCGCACACCGCGGGCGCGGCGCTGCTGCTGTTCGCAATCGTGACATTGCTGGCACGCAGCCACGCGCTGGCACAGTTTGAGCGCGCTGCGTAGGCGTCCCGCGAGGGTCTTTTCCAGTAGGCCCGGAAGGGCCAAACGCGATACGAGTACCTGATTGGCGCCGAAGTTCAAGAAGCTTCTCCCTTCTCCCTTCGGGAGAAGGTGGCGCGCAGCGCCGGATGAGGGTGCGAGCCCGCGAGTGGTCGGGTTCCCGATGAATTGCCGCTGTTTTGCAAGAGCGTACCCTCACCCGCCCTTTACTCGCGCCGTCCATGGCGCTCGCCCTGCGGGCCGGCTCTCGCCGTTCACGGCCGATCCGGTCGGCCGCAGTCGGGGCACCCTCTCCCGAAGGGAGAGGGGATTTCTGTGTTGAAGATCAGCGCTAATCAGGTACGTGTATGCCCATCGGGCCTTCCGGCCCTCCTACAATAGCGAAATGACCACGCTTGCCAGTCAATACCTCGCCGCCACCAAGCCGCGCATCGTTGCGTTGCTGGTGTTCACCGCATTGATCGGCATGTTCCTCGCCGCGCCGGGCCTGCCGCCGTGGCGGGCGCTGGTGTTCGGTACGCTCGGCATCTGGATGGCCTCGTCCTCGGCGGCGGCACTGAACCAGTTGATCGACCAGCGCATCGACCGCGTGATGGCGCGCACCGCACATCGTCCGCTGGTCACCGGCACCCTCACCGCACGCCAGGTGCTGGTGTTTGCACTGGTCCTCGGCGTGGGCTCGATGGTGCTGCTGGCGCTGCTGGTGAACTGGCTGACGGCGGCGCTCACCTTCATCGGCTTGATCGGCTACGCGTTGGTTTACACCGCGTTCCTGAAGCGCGCAACGCCGCAGAACATCGTGATTGGTGGACTGGCCGGCGCCATCCCGCCGCTGCTCGGCTGGGCCGCGGTCACCGGCATGCAATCCCCCACGGATTGGGCCTATGGCCTGTTGCTGGTGCTGATCGTGTTTGCGTGGACGCCGCCGCACTTCTGGTCGCTGGCGATCTTCCGGCGCGAGGACTACCGGCGTGCCTGCATCCCGATGTTGCCGGTGGTCTATGGCGTCGAATACACGCGCTGGCACGTGCTGGCCTACACGATCATCCTGGTGCTGGCGAGCCTGATGCCTTATCTCACCGGGATGAGTGGCATGTTGTACCTCGGTGGCGCCGCGGTACTCGGCATCGCCTACCTGTACTACGCGATCCGCCTGCTGCGCCCGCCCGATGAACGCTTCGCCATGAGCGCGTTCGGCTACTCCATCATCTACCTGATCGCGCTGTTCGCGTTCCTGCTGGCCGACCACTGGCTCGCCACGCCGGTGATCCGGGCCGGCGGTTACGTGTTCCAGCGGATCGGCTAAGCTGACGCGCATGCGACTGGCGTGTGCCGGCGCCATGGGAGGCCAACCATCGCGAACCGGTGAGGGCCGGGGGTTCGGAGGATCCAGCTGCACGTGAACCTGATCCTGCTCGTCGTAGCCAGTGTGGTGGCGCTCGCCAGCAGTGTGCTGGCGGCGTGGTCGCTGCGCCGGCAAAACCACATCACCCGCGAGCTCGCCGTCAGCCGCGAGCGTTACATGCTGGTCGCCGAGGGCGCCAACGACGGCATCTTCGACTTCGACGTGCAGGCACGCCGCATCTTCTTCTCGCCGCGCGTGTACCAGATGCTGGGCTACCCCGAAGGTGACCTGCGCGGGCCCGAAGACCTCAAGCGCATCGTGTTGCCGGAAGACTACGAACGCGCGCGCGAAATCCTGTACGCCCACATGGCTGCGTGCCGCACCGACGAGTTGCGCCGGGTGATGCGCATGCGCACGCGCGACGGACGCACCTTGACGATCCTGGTGCGCAGCGTCACCCGCTATGCCGCCGATGGCACGCCGCAACGGGTGGCCGGCTCCTACACCGACATCACCGAGCGCCTTGGCAACGAGCGCCAACTGCGCCTCGCCGCCAGCGTGTTCGAAGCCGGCAGCGACTGCATCGTGATCAGTGATGCCCATGGTCGCATCGTCTCGGTCAACGGCGCGTTCCTGGACATGACCGGGTATGTCCGCGAAGAACTCGAAGGCCGGCCGATCCAGGATGTGCTGATCCTCGGCGACGCCGGCACCCGCGCGGAAGCGGTCCTGCGCGAAACCGGTGCCTGGAGTGGCGATCTTGCGTGGCGCAAGCGCAATGGCGACAGCAAGACGCTGGAGACCTCGGTGGTGGCCGTGCGCGACGAAGCCGGTGCGCCGATCTTTCGCATCCATGTTTGCACCGATGCCGCCGAGCTGAAGTACGCGCAGGCGCGGATCCGCCACCTTGCGTACTTCGACACGCTCACCGGGCTGCCCAACCGCGCGCACCTGCGCGCGCAGTTCGAACTGGCGCTGGCGCGCGCACGCCATGCGGGACAACCGTTGGCGGTGGTGTTCTTCGATCTCGACAACTTCAAGGAGATCAACGACACCGCGGGCCACAGCGTAGGCGACGAAGTCATCTGCGTGGTGGCGCAACGCCTCGGCGAGGGCATCCGCGAAGACGACGTGTTGTGCCGCTTTGGTGGCGACGAGTTCCTGTTGCTGTTGCCCAACACCGACGCGCACGCAGCGCAGGTGCTGGCGCGGCGCCTGATCGAACAAATGTGCAAACCGGTCGAGACCGAAGGACGTTCGCTGGACGTCGCCGCCAGCGCCGGCTTCAGCGTGTTTCCGGACGATGCGACCGATGCCGAGAACCTGATGCGCGTTGCCGACACCGCGTTGTTCCGGGCCAAGGCCGAGGGTGGCCACGGTGTGCAGCGCTTCCAGTCGTGGATGGGCGAAGCCGTGAGTTGGCGGCATGATCTGCAGGCCGCGCTGCGCGCCGCGGTGGCTGCAGAGGAATTCGTGTTGCGCTACCAGCCGATCGTGAATGTGCAGTCGCGACGCGTTGCCGGGTTCGAGGCGCTGCTGTACTGGAATCGTCCCGGTGCCGGCGTGGTCGGCCCCAGCACTTTCATCGCGGTGGCTGAAGAGACTCGGCTGATCGAGCCGATCGGCGCCTGGGTCATCAGCGCAGCATGCCGCCAGATCGAGGCCTGGAAGCGGGCCGGCATGGCCGACTTCTACGTTTCGGTCAACGTCTCCGGCATGCAGCTGCGCGTGCCCGGACGTTTCCAGGAACATCTCACTTCGGAGATGTTGGCGCATGGCGTCACCAGCTCCGACCTGATGCTGGAAATCACCGAGCGGCATCTGGTGCAGGACGCCGAGGGTGGCGCGTCTGCGGTCGCCGACCTGACCGCCCAGGGCCTGCGCGTATCGGTGGATGATTTCGGTACCGGCTATTCCAACCTTGAATCGCTGAAACGCCTGACGGTCAGCCAGATCAAGATCGACCGCACCTTCGTGCGCAACCTGATGACCGAAGTGGGCGACCGCGCGATCGTGCAGTCGATCGTTACCCTGGGCCTCAGCCTTGGACTCGATGTGGTCGCCGAGGGCGTGGAAACCCTCGACCAGCAAAACCTGCTGGAGCAGTTCGGTTGCGAGCGCGTGCAGGGGTACCTGTACGCGCGGCCGTTGCCGGCCGAAGAAATCCCGCCGTTCGTCGATTCACTGGCGTTGCGCGAGCGCGCGGACAACGCGGTTTGATTCGCGCCCGCCACGTGCGCTGGCGATCGCGGCCGGGTTGTGTTGTCATATCGGGTTGTCGCGGGCCATCCGGCGCGTGGCATGCCGTTTCGCGTGGCGAGTGAAGCCTTGGACTCAGGGTCTGGCAGCGCCGTCCCGGGCGGTCGCGCCGTTGGCCCATTGCGCGCGGGGCAAGGTAGGGCAAGGAAGATGTATGTCGATACATAGACGAGCGATGACGCAGCCATGCGGGCAATGGGCCACGGCCCGAAGGGTTGCTTCGCTGCGGCCGCCATCCATCGGTGCGCACCTTGGCCATGGAACCACCATGACGCTGCGGCGCACGCCTCGTCTGGCGGCCGCAGCGGGAGCAACGCGGCCCGTCCGGGATGGCGTTGCCAGACCCTTATGATCGATTTCCTGCGCTGGTGGATCCCCTGGGAACCTTCGGTGACCGTGGTGCTCGTGTTCGCGCTGGCCGCGTGGCTGTATTGGCGCGGCGCGCGGCGTTCACCGATGTCGGCGCCGTGGTACCGGCAGCTGCTGTTCTGGCTCGGCTTGCTGGTGATCTACACCGGCTTGCACACCCACCTCGACTACTACGCCGAACACCAGTTCTTCGTGCATCGCCTGCAGCACCTGGGCCTGCATCACCTCGGCCCGTTCCTGATCGCGTTGGCGTATCCCGGCGCAACCATGCGGCGCGGTTTGCCGGTGCGGTTTCGCACGCACCGGCTGCAGCCGGCGTTGCAGTGGACTCCGGTGCGCTGGAGCCTGAACGTGTTGCTGCATCCGTTCGTGGCGGCCTTCATTTTCGTCGGCCTGATTTACCTGTGGCTGTGGCCGGCGGTGCATTTCGACGCCATGCTCGACTGGCGCCTGTACCGCGTGATGAACTTCAGCATGGCCGCCGACGGCATGCTGTTCTGGTGGCTGATCCTCGACCATCGTCCGCGCCCGCCGGCACGCCTGTCACCGGGCGTGCGCGTGTTCGTGGCGCTGGCGGTGATCCTGCCGCAGATCCTGATTGGCTCCTACATCAGCTTCACCACCACCGACCTGTATCCGATCTACAGCCTGTGCGGGCGCGCGTTCGCGGGTATCCCCGCGATCATGGACCAGCACATCGGCGGGCTGATCCTGTGGATTCCCGCTTCCATGATGAGCGTGCTGGCCGCGCTCATCGCGTTCGGTTACTGGTTGCGGCTGGATTCGCAGGGGCGCCTGCCGCGCAACCGCCGCCAGCGTGAAGCGATCCGCGCGCGGCAAGCCGCCGCCGTTCAGTCCGCGGGACCGGCCGAGTTGGAGGGCAGCACCGAAAAGTCCGTCTGAAGTGTCGCGCCATCGGTGAACTCCAGCGTGATGGCCACCTTGTCACCCGGCTTGATCGGGTGCGTGGCGTGCGACAGCATCAGGTGATAGCCGCCCGGCGCCAGTTTCACGCTTGCATGCGCCGGGATGTCGAGGCCGTCGACTTTTTCCATGGTGCTGTCGCCCGACGCGAGTCGCGAGTGGTGCAGCATCACCATCTGGTAATCCGCGCTGGTGGCGCCGGTGAGGCGCAGCGTTGCGTCGCCATCGTTCACGATGGTCGCGTAGCCGGCGGCCGGCAGGTTGGCTGGCAGCCAGCGGATCCAGGCGTGCTCGACGCGCACGCCTGCGGGTGCCGGCGTGGCGGCGACCGCGGTGGTGGTGACAGCCAGCAGGGCGGCGATCGTGATTCCACGCAGCGTGATCATGAGCCTTGCTCCACCAGGATCTTGAGGTCGTGGTGAAGCTCGTCGTTGGTCGAGCCGGGCGTGGCCAGCAGTTGTGCGCGGCCGTCACGATCGAAGATGTAGGTCGCCGAACTGTGGGTGACTTCGTAATCGCCCGATTTCGTGTCCGGTGTTTCCGGCTTGTAGAACGCGCGGTAGCGCTTGGCCAGCGTGGCGATGGCGTCCTGCGTGCCGGTCAGGCCCACGATGCGCGGATCGAACGCCTGCACGTATTGGTGCAGCACCGGCACCGTGTCGCGGATCGGGTCCACCGTCACGAACAGGACGCGCACGTTTTCGGCGTCCTTGCCCAGCTTCTGCAACACGGTGTGCAGGTGCACCAGGGTCAGCGGGCACACGTCCGGGCAATGCGTGTAACCGAAATACAGCAACACCACCTTGCCACGATAGGTCTGCGCCGTGACAGGCTGGCCAAGGTCGTTGGTCAGGCTGAACTTCAGGTCGGGCAGGTGCCCCTGCACGTTGTTGAGTTGCCAGTTCGGCTGCGACTGGCAGGCGCTGAGCATGAGTGCGGTGCAGGCGAGCAACAACCAGCGGAGCGGGGAACGGAGCATGGACATGCAAATGGCCTGAAGCATCGATGCAACAAGGGATGATACCGCGTTGCGACCAGGGCCTGTTGACGGCATGCCGCGTGGCACGATGTTGACGGTTCCGGATGGGTCCGATGGCCAGCCGGCGTGACGGCCCGCATGTGCGCCGGGGTTGACTGGATCGCGCGCCGGCACCACAATGCGCGCGCCGACGGGCGCGCTGCGCCTGCCGGCAAAGTCCTCCATCAACGATGACCATGGACGTACACCCTAGTCGCACCGCCGGTACCCGCTTGCATCGGGTAGCGGCGGCCAAAATCGAACCGATCGCCCGCGGCTCTCGCGCCCGGCCGGCTGGAACTCGCCTCGACTAGGCGCGTCCGGCCTGTCTCCTGCGCGGTGCTGCGGTACCGCTTGCAAGAGGAGATGGGCCATGAACCTCCTTCGGAATTTTTTGCGTGCGCGCCGGGCTGCCCGCCATGCGCATTCGAACCGCCGTGACGTGCGCCGTCGCGAGTGGAACGTGACCGTGCCCGCGCCGCGGGTTGGCGGTCAAGCCGCATGACGTGGTTGCCGATCCAGCGGGGCCTGCGGCCTCCATCGCGACGATCCGCGCGATCTTGTCGCGCAATCGGGCGCGCTGATCTGCCGTTCGCAGCAGCAATGTAACTCCGCGGATCCATCGCTCGTTCCGCGGGTGCGTATTCCCCGCCATGGAATCGAGTGATGTCCGGATCTGCTTCCAAATCCCCTGCAGCGAAAAGTGGCGGGAAGCCCGCCCGCCCGCATGCGCGCCCGGCAGCGGCGGCATTCGCGTGGCAGGCTGACGCCGATCTGTTCAACGCGCTGGCCACCAGTCTTGCGGGACTCGACGAGGAACAGATCGAGGACCGCCTCGACCGCGACGGCACCAACGAAGCCGCGCACGAACAGCCGCAACACTGGCTGCTGCAGCTTGCGCGCACCTTCTGGAACCCGTTCATCATCGTGCTGCTGGTGCTGGCGGCGGTGCAGTTGGTCACCTCCGACGACCTCACCGGGCCGATCATCATCGCGGTGATGGTGCTGATCAGCGTGGTGCTGAGCTTCACCCAGGAATTCCGCTCCTCGCGCGCGGCGGAAAAGCTGAAGGCAATGGTGCGCAACACCGCGACGGTGACGCGGCGCGCTTCGGACGGTCATTCCGAACGCATCGAGGTGCCGGTGATCGAGCTGGTCGCGGGCGACATCGTGCACCTGTCCGCCGGCGACATGGTGCCCGCCGACCTGCGCCTGCTCGCGGCCAAGGACCTGTTCATCTCGCAAGCCATCCTCACCGGGGAATCGATCCCGGTCGAAAAGGCCGCACCGGAACACGCACCCAAAACCGCTGCGCAGGTCGAGCCGCTGGACTTGCCGACGGTGTGCTGGATGGGCACCAACGTGGTCAGCGGCAGTGCCACCGCGGTGGTGGTCAGCACCGGCCCGCGCAGTTATCTAGGCTCGCTGGCGCACACGCTCACCGGCGCGCGCCAGGAAACCAGTTTCGATCGCGGCGTGAAGAGCGTGTCGTGGCTGCTGATCCGATTCATGGCGGTGATGGTGCCGATCGTGTTCCTGGTCCAGGGCTTCGGCAAGGGCAACTGGCTGGAAGCATTCCTGTTCTCGATTTCGGTGGCGGTCGGCCTCACCCCGGAAATGTTGCCATTGATCGTCACCGCCAACCTCGCCAAGGGCGCGCTGGCGATGTCCCGGCGCAAGGTCGTGGTGAAGCAGCTCAACGCGATCCAGAATTTCGGCGCGATGGATGTGCTGTGCACCGACAAGACCGGCACCCTGACGCTGGATCGGATCGTGCTCGAACATCACCTCGATCTCGACGGCGAAGAATCCGACGACGCGCTCGAATACGGTTATCTCAACAGCCATTTCCAGACCGGCCTGAAAAACCTGATGGACAAGGCGGTGCTCGCGCACAGCGACCTTGAACATTCGGTTGCGAAGTGGAAGGTTGCCGATGAAATCCCGTTCGATTTCCAGCGCCGGCGCATGTCGGTGGTGTTGGCGCCGGCCGCCGATGCGTCCGCGGGGGCCGAGGAAATCCTGATCTGCAAGGGCGCGGTCGAGGAGATGCTGTTGATCTGCGCGTTTGCGCGCGAAGGCGGGCGCGACATTCCGATGACCGACCACCGCCGCGAAACCATCCGCGAGATGACCCACGACTTGAACGAGGACGGCCTGCGCGTGCTGATCGTCGCGATCAAGCGCCAGCGTGCGCTGGGGAAGGCCTATGGCGTCGCCGACGAAGCGGGCCTGACCGCGATCGGTTGCCTCGCCTTCCTCGATCCGCCCAAGGACACCGCGCGCACCGCCATCGCCGCGCTGCACCAGCATGGCGTCGAGGTGAAGGTGGTCACCGGCGACAACGAAGCGGTCACCCGCAAGATCTGCCGCGAGGTCGGGCTCGACGTGGGCCACTCGGTGCTCGGCCGCGACCTCGAGGATCTCGACGACGCGGATTTCGATGCGTTGGTCAAGCGCACCACGGTGTTCGCCAAGATGTCGCCATTGCAGAAGTCGCGCGTGGTGACCACCTTGCAGCGTCAGGGCCACACCGTCGGTTTCCTCGGCGACGGCATCAACGATGCACCAGCGCTGCGCCAGGCCGATGTCGGCATCTCGGTCGACACCGCCACCGACATCGCCAAGGAATCGGCCGACATCATCCTGCTTGAAAAAAACCTGATGGTGCTGGAGGAGGGCGTGCTGGAAGGCCGCGTCACCTTCGGCAACATCATCAAGTACATCAAGATGACGGCCAGCTCCAATTTCGGCAACGTGTTCAGCATGCTGATCGCCAGCATCTTCCTGCCATTCCTGCCCATGCTGCCCTTGCAGATCCTGGTGCTGAACCTGCTTTACGACATCTCGCAGTTGTCGATTCCGTTCGACCGCATGGACGAGGAATACATCAAGAAGCCGCGCAAGTGGGACGCCAGCGACCTCAGCCGTTTCATGATCCGCATCGGCCCGACCAGTTCGATCTTCGACCTGACCACCTTCGCATTGTTGTGGTTCGTGTTTGCTGCCAATACACCCGCGCACCAGGCGTTCTTCCAGTCGGGCTGGTTCGTGGAAAGCCTGATCACGCAGACCCTGGTCGTGCACATGATCCGCACGCGCCGGATTCCGTTCCTGCAAAGCATTGCGGCGGCGCCGGTACTGGCGCTCACCACCGCGATCATCGCGATCGGCATCGCGCTTCCGTACACGTTCCTCGGCCACAAGCTCGGAATGGTCGCGCTGCCACCGGTGTACTTCGCGTGGGTGGCCGCAACCGTGCTCGCGTATTGCGTGCTGACTCAATTCGTGAAGGTCTGGTACATGCACAGGTTCGCGCGCTGGCTGTGACGGTGCGGGCTGGGTGGCGATCGGAGTCGCGGAGTTGGTGTGTCCATCCGGGTACCGCTCGCCTGCACGCAGGCTCCTACAGCGGATGGTATTTGCCCATTGCCTGCTGTCGTAG
>DASSNC010000010.1:0-33239 GCA_035688305.1 Rhodanobacteraceae bacterium | reverse complement strand
CCGCCTGCCCAAGAAGCTCGACGAGGAAGTCGCGCGCTTGCACCTGGAGCAGATCGGCGTGAAGCTCACCAGGCTTACGCAGGACCAGGCCGACTATCTCGGCGTGCCGGTGGAAGGCCCGTACAAGGCCGACCATTACCGCTATTGAGGGGAGACGACGCTCGCTCAGACGGAGAGACGGGGAGACGACGCTCGCTGCGCTCGCTCAGACGGGGAGACGGAGAAGCGGCGAAGGGCGAAAACGTGTCACGTGGCGCCTCTTCCCCGTTTGGTTGCAATGAATGCGTTGAGCTTCGCGAACAGACGCTCGATTCGTTGGCGCAGGGTTGTCGTATCGGTCAAATACGAAAGGTCTTCGCACAGGCACACCTGCGTGTCGAGTTCGAGCAGCGAACCGCGGGCAATCAGCAAAAAGCGTACGAACTCCGCCTTGCTTCCCCGTGCAGCGCCTTCGGCGATGTTGGAAGGGATACTGACCGCTGCCCGCCGCATCTGCGAAACCAGCCCGAATCGCTCGTTGGCGGGCAGGCCCGCAGTCGCAGCATAGATCTCACGCACCAGAACCCTTGCCTCCTGCCAGACCTGCAATTCATAGTGGTTTGGACGCATGGTCTTGTCTCCCCGCTATCCCGTCTCCCCGTCTCCCGTCTCCCCATCTACCCGATCCGCTTGAGCTCCGGCACATACGGCACATAGTTTCGCCAGCGCCCCACGGAACTCGCATACACCGGCTGGCGTGCCTGCCACACGCTCGAGGACTGCACCGGCGCCGCGTCCTGCGCCACGTCCGGCGTGGTGTCCGGCGCACCAATGAATTCTCGCAACCTCGCCAGCGTCGGTTCGGTTTGGGTAACCAGCGTCTCGTAGTCGAGTTCGAAAATCTGCAACGACAACGATTGCTTCCAGTGGTCCATCAGCGCATCGTGTCCGGCCATGTACGCCCGCATGTCATCGAAAGCGTACGCAAACGCGAGATCCGGGTGCGCGAAATCCTGGCTCCACAGCGACAGCGCGGTATCACGCCGATCGCGGCGCAGGTGGATCACCCGGGCCTGGGGGAACATCGCCGCGGCAATATGCAGCCAGCGGAAGTTCAACGGATCCTGGTCGAGGTACCACGTTGCCGGTTCATCGTCTTGCACGGCGAGCATGCGATAGAGATTGGCGCCTTCCGCCACCGCAGCTGGGCTGGCCAGATGCCCGCCCCGGATGAGCTGCTCGGCGATGTAGCGCAACGCCCGCAGTTCCCCGCGATCACGCGCGCCGCTCGCGCGCGCCAGCAACGTCGCGGTCAGCGTGGTGCCGGTGCGCGGCAGTCCGACGATGAATACCGGCACGAACGAGCAGTCCGCAACCGCGGCGCCCGCGGCGATCCGCTCTTGCACGCGGGCTGCAACAAAACTTTGCCAGGCCGTGCGGTCCCACGGCCACGCGGCATGCACCATTGCGTTCGCTTCGCGCAAGGTCTGCGCGGCGGCCCGGTAGTCGGCAAGATCGTTCCGGGCCTTGGCCAGCGCGAATCCGGCGGAGGCGCGTGAGCGCGGAGAATAACGTGGGTCGGCAAAATGATGCTCGAAGCGCGCGATCTCGGCATCCGCCGGATCGACATATCGGCGGGTGTTGGCCAGCGCACCCAACACATGGTGCCGGTCCAGATCGATGCCCGCCTCCAGTGCCGCCAGGTAACGCGCGCGCGCGGTCTCGAAATCGCCCGTCTCGCGTGCCACGTTACCCGCCAGCGCCAGCAATTGCGGGTCGGAGCTGCCAACCGCAAGCGCGCCTTCACAGATTTGTGCCGCGACGGCGTGCCGGTCGCACTGCTGGGCAAACCGCGCGCACCTGAGGCTCATCGCCGGCTCGAAACCACTTGCCCGACAGGCCGCGAGCAACACGTTTGCCGCCGCGCCGAGTCGCCCCCGACTCTGCAGTACCTTGGCCAACAGCGTGGCGACGTCTTCATGGGCAGGCTCGCGCGCCTGCGCCGAGCGCAACAACGCCTCGGCTCGGGTTACATCGTCGCGTTGGAACAGTGCCTGCGCCACCGCGAGTTGGGCGTCGACGGAGGCGGGTGCAGTGGCCGGCATGCTGGCATCCATGACAAGTGCGTCTTTATGATAGCCAGTCCCGCCGGAACGACCGTAACCATGCAAACCATACCTGCGACGCCTTCCACTCCGTCTTGCGAAGCACGGCGATGACCGCGCCACGTTTGCAAGGACTCGACGATGCGGCGGCGCAACGGGTCATCGGCGCGGCCCAGGCGTTGGGACTCGGGCGCGCCGATCAGGCCGCAGCCCAGCTGGCACCGGCGCTGGCCGAGCACCCGAACCACCCCGAAGTACTGCGCCTGCACGCCGGCATCCTCAACTTGCGCGGGGATTATTCCGGGGCGCGCGCGGCAATGGAGCGCGCCGTGGAGTTGCGCCCGATGGACGCGCTCTACCACAACACCCTCGGCACCGTGCTGGGGACCGCCGGCGATTTCGATGGCG
The DNA here is from genome assembly GCA_035688305.1 of Rhodanobacteraceae bacterium. Classification (GTDB taxonomy): domain Bacteria; phylum Pseudomonadota; class Gammaproteobacteria; order Xanthomonadales; family Rhodanobacteraceae; genus 66-474. The sequence continues at coordinate 30,747 of DASSNC010000010.1, read as the reverse complement.
CAATCCGCGCCTTGCACCGCGCCTGCGAGCTCCAGCCCGGACTCGCGCTGGCCTGGTACAACCTGGGTCTGATGCTGACCCGCTGCGTGCGCCACAAGGAGGCCCTCGATGCCCTCAAACGCGCAGTCGCGCTCGCACCCGACAACATGGATGCGCGGGCCTTGTTGGGTGACCTCTTGCGCATGCGCGGCGACACCGAGGCATCCGCCGCAGAGTACCGGAAGGTACTGGCGGAACAGCCTTGGGCCGGAATGGCGTGGTGGGGACTCGCCGACCTGCGCACAGGCATGCTCGGGCCGGACGACGTGGAGCGCATGCGCGCGGCCCTGCGCAACAGTCAGGCTACGGACCCTGACCGCATCGCGATCGGGTTCGCGCTGGCCAAGGCACTCGACGAACAAGGTCAATACAGCGAGTCGATGGATGCACTGCAAAGGGCCAACGCGATCGCGCGCCTGCGCCAGCACTGGGACGCCAGGGGTTTTTCAGCAGCCATCCGAACCGTCGAGGGTGTTTTTACGCCGCCGCCCGCATCGGCGTCCGATGGCGATCTCGGCCGGGGAGCCCTGTTCATTGTCGGCATGCCGCGATCCGGCACTACCCTGGTTGAGCAGATACTGGCCTCGCATTCGCAGGTGGAGGGTGCCGGCGAACTGCCGGACTTGTCGCTGGTGCTCGCCGAAGAATCGCACCAGCGCAATCAGCCCATTCCACAATGGGCCGCCGGCATGCAACGCGACGACTGGCAGCGACTGGGTGAGCGCTACCTGGAACGTACGGCGCACTGGCGCAAACGACTGCCGAACTTCACCGACAAGCTGCCCGGCAACTGGATGTACGTGGGTGCGATCCGCGCGATGCTGCCGGGCGCGCGCATCGTGATCTGCCGTCGCGATCCACTGGAGACGTGCTTCTCGTGCTATCGCCAGCAACTGCCCACAGGCAACGAATGGAGCCGCACGCCGGAGGACCTGGCCGCGTTCTGGCGCGACTTCGACCGCAGCGCCAACCATTGGGCCAGCCTGCACCCCACGCATGTGTACCAGCACAGCTACGAAGGCCTGGTCGCCGAGCCAGAGCAAGCCATCGGCAAACTGCTGGATGCCTGCGGCCTGCCATTCGAAGACGCCTGCGTGCGCTTCCACGAAAGCACGCGGGAAGTGCGCTCGCCAAGCGCCACCCAGGTCCGCCAGCCGCTACGCACGGATACCGCCCACGCGGATCGCTACGGGGCTCTGCTCGATCCACTGCGTGCGTCCCTGGGCCTGCCCGCCTACAGCGCGGGCAGCTGAATCCGGCCATGTCACGCAGCGAGGAAGCCTGGCTGGCGGCGGTGCGTGCCGAAGTGGTTGGCGGCAATCTGCAGCGTGCGGGCGAACTTGCCGGGCAGGCACTCGCGGCATTCCCCGAATCGCCGGACCTGCGCCGCGCACAGGCGGGCATCCTGCAGCAGTGTGGTTTGACCGACAGGGCGGAAACCGCGCTGCGAAGCGTGCTCGCGCAATGCCCTGACGACGCCGGCGCGGCGTTCTCACTGGCGCGCATGTTGTGCGAACAGGGCCGCACGGACGCCGCCGCCGCGGTCATGCGCGCGTGCTTCAGCGTGGACGTGCACGGGCACGACGCGAATCTCGCGATCAACGCAATCGAACTGCTCGACGGTTGCGATCGTAAAGCCGATGCAAGCGCGATTGCCGAAACCGCCATCACGGCGAATCGCTCAGATTCGCGCCTGCACGCCTACGCCGGCATGCTCGCCATCCAGTTGGGCGCATTCGAGCGCGCGCGTGAGCACTACCTGTTTGCGCTCGAACACGATCCGCACGCAGTCGAATGGCATGTCCCGATCGGGTTGTCCAGCACCTTGCGCTACGAGAACCCGTCGCATCCCGACTTCGCGCGATTCCGCGTCGCGCTTGAGCGCAAGGACTTGTCCGACCTTGCACGTGCGGAACTGCATTTCGCACTCGGCAAAGCCTGCGACGACGTCGGCGACCATGCCGAAGCCGCGCATCAGTTCCGGTCGGGCAACTCGATCCGCAAAAGCGGCTCCACATGGTCGCGCAAGGCATGGCGGCGAACGATCGAAGCGCGTCTCGCGGCATCAGCGAACACGACAACAGCCGACCCGACACCGGATTTCACGCCGGTATTCATCGTCGGTATGCCGCGCAGCGGAACCACACTGCTGGCGGAGTGGCTGGGCCGTTTCCCCGACGTCTGCAACCGCGGCGAACAACCCTGGCTCGCCCGGCTTGCGCTGCAGCCCGATCTGGCGGGCTCACCGGACCCGGACTCGCTTCGGCGCGCTGCGGCGAAATACACGGCACGCGTACGCCAGGACGATGCCGGTTCCGCGCGCTGGTTCATCGACAAGCAGCCGTTGAACTTACGCTACCTGGATCTGGCATTGGCGCTGTTCCCCGACGCGCGCATCATCCATTGTCAACGCAATCCGCGCGACAACGCCCTGTCGCTGTGGATGCAGTGTTTTCTTGAAGATGTCCAGGGCTACAGCTACGACTTCGATGACATCAATGTGGTGATGCGCGATTGCGGCAGGCTGATGACGCACTGGCGGGAACGCTATCCCGATGCGATCCGTACCGTGCACTACGAGGATGTTGTCGCCGCGCCGGACAAGGTCGTTGGCGAACTGGCCACGTGGATTGGAATTCCGGACGCGACCGGCGCAGCGGATTCACGGGACCAGGCGTCCCGCAACGCAATCGGCAGCGCCAGCTTGTGGCAGGCACGCCAAGCCGTATATTCGCGTTCGGTCGGGCGCTGGAAGGATTATGCCCTCCACGTTCCCGAACTGGCGCGCCTGCCGGAGTGACGCCCCATCACGGCACGTCGGCTTGTGTCTTGTAACCCCAGTGATCAAGCATCGGCTGCAGAATTGGCAGCACCGGTTTCAGGTAGTCCCGGTACTGTTGCCAGCGACCGCTCCGTTTCGTGTTGATCGGCTCGATCACCTGGGTGTAGCTGGGGGTGGCGATGAATGCCTTTTCACGCGCACGTTCGACGAACCCCAGCATCGCGTCGGCGTCGTCGAGTTCGAGGAATGACGCGATCCGGCGGCTCTGCGCGGCAGGGTCGGCGACCAGGTCGGCGTAGCGGGACACGCATACATCCGGTTGCATGAGCTCCGCATGATGGAGCCATGTCTCCATGGCCGCCACATAGGTGCGGGCCAGGCGTTCGAGCGATTGGCTGGCGGCCGCCAGTGCGGCGGCGTGGAAATTCTGCTGGTAGCAACTCAGGATCACATCGCAGGGGTGGCGCAGGGCCAGGATGAATTTTGCGCGTGGAAACAGCCGATGGATCATGGGCAGCCACAACATGTTCAGGGGGTTCTTGTCGACCAGACGTGCATCCCGGCGGTTCGGCAATTTCGCCTCGACCATCTGCCGGTAATACTGGCGCAACTCGTCGCAACGGCGCTGGTCGAGGTTGCCCAGGTCACGTGGAAAATCGAGGCCCATGTCGCCTTCGAACCGGCCCACCAGATTGCGGACGAAAGGCCGCTCATCCATGGACTGCAGGCGCGGGTGCGCGTCCAGCATCTGTTCCAGCAAGGTCGTGCCGGAGCGGGGAAACCCGACGATGAATACCGGCGATGCCGCGGCATCGGGCGCCTCCAGGGCCGGCCACGCGCGGTAGTCTGCCGCACGCACCCGTGCAGTCACATGCGGCAGCAGGTCTGCATCCGGCGCCAGCAACTGCGGTGCGGCGACCTTGAGTTCTTCGACTTGCCGTGCATGCGCGATCGCCAGTACCTGCATGGTGGCGTCAACGTCACCGAGCTGGTCGCAAGCCCTGGCCAGCAGAAAACCACACAACGCGGTCTGCCCCTTGCCGGACCAGACCGGTTCAAGGATCGCCCGTGCACGCGCGGGGTCGTGTTTGCGCAATGCCAGCCGTGCCCTTTGCAGGGCAAGATCCACGCGCGCACGCTGGTCGTCCTCGCCCGCAGCGGTGGCGTCGACGCGCTCCAGAACCGCTTCGGCATCGGCGAGCCGATTGACGCGCTCATACACCCAGGCCAGCAGCAACTGTGCCCGCCAGTGCGCGGGAGCGCGCCGGACCAGATCCTCAAGGACCTGCCTTGCAGCTTCGGCCTCGCCTGACAGGATCAGCAGATCGGCCAGGTCGTACTGCAAGCTGTCCTCGAGCGGCAGCCAGTTTCGCCAGGGTTCGATCAGATGCTCGAAACCGTCATCGCGGCACGCCGCGCAGGCGCGTGCGGCGTGGATGCGCAGCGCGGGCGATTGCGGTGACCTGGCAAGCGCACGCAACAAGTTGTCACGCGCTTCCCGGGGCTTGTTGCGTTGCAACTGCAGCAGGCCGAGCCGCTCCAGCCGCACCGGTTCATCCGGTGTCAGTCGCAACGCCGTCAGCGCCGCCTGCTCGGCAGCCGGAAGGTTGCCGGCCAGTCGCAATGCGGTGGCGTAGTTGCCCCAGTGCACGGCGCTGTCGGGGTCGAGCCGGGTGAGTCGGGCGTAAACGTCCAGCGCCTCGTCCTGCCTGCCCTGCCGCCAGAAACTGGTCGCCAGCAGGACCATCAGGTCGGGGCCGTCTGCCGGCGTTTGCGCCAAACGCTGGCGGCACAGGCGCTCGGCCCGCACCGGGTCGTTCGCCGCGAGGGCGATGACGATCGGATCGGTTGCGCCAACGGTCATCGTGTCACGCGCGCATCACGAATCCGCGGCAATGGTTTCGTCGGCCCGGTAGCCCCAACGCTCAAGCATCGGCTGCAGGATCGGCAGCACCGGCTCGAAGTATTCACGGTAACGTTGCCAGCGACCGACGCCCTTGCGATTGATCGGCTCGATCACCTGGGTGTAGCTGGGTGTGGCGATGAATTCTTTTTCGCGCGCCCGCTGATCATAATTCAACATTGGCGCCGCGTCCTCCAGGTCCAGGTGCCCGGCAATCCTGCGCGTCTGTTGCGCGGGATCGGCGACCAGATCCTCGTAACGCGAAACGAATACCGACGGATTGAACACCTCGACGTGATGAATCCAGTTTTCCATCACTTCCACGTAGGCCCTGGCCAGGGTCTCCAGATCTGCACACACCGCACTCAGCGAGCTGGCCATGAAGTTCTGCATGTAGTTGCTGAGCAGTACGTCGCAGGGATGGCGCAGGGCAAGGATGAATTTCGCTTCGGGAAACATCCGGTGGATCATCGGCAGCCACTGGAGGTTCAGGGGGTTCTTGTCGACCAGGCGGGCGTCCCAGCGGCGCGGTACCTTTTCGCACGCGAGGGTGACGTAGCCCTTGCGCAATTCGTCGCAGTCACGCTGATCGAGCTTCCCCAGATCCTCGGGGACCCGCACATCGACACTCGCAAGTTGCTTGGCCAGGGCGCTGAAAAACGGCCGTTCGTCCATCGATTGCAGGAGCGGGTGGGCATCCAGCATCTGTTCCAGCAAGGTGGTTCCCGAACGCGGAAAGCCGACCACGAAAACCGGCGAGTGCATGGCATCAGGTGCTTTCAGAACCGGCCACTTCGCGTAGTCGTCTGCCGTCACGCGGGTCCTGATCACCAGTGACGGTGCCGCGTCCGGCTCGAACCAGTGGGGCCGGGTTTGCTTGATCTCCTCGATCTGGAGTGCATGCGCGCGCTTGAGTGCGGCCATCGCGGCCGTCGTCTCGCCCAGCTTGTCGTGCGCCTGGGCGACCAGAAACCAGTGCGCGCAGTTGTACTCGCCACCCGCTTCGGGCGCATCCAGGATCGAAAGCGCCGCGGAATGCTCACGATGGCGTGCCGCAAGGCGGGCGCGCTGGTGGGTGATTTCGCGCCGGCTGCGCTCGTCCAGGCCGCTGTCCGCCCTTTCGCGCTCGACCTGGTCCAGGAGCGCTTCGGCCTCTTCCAGGCGATTCATGCGCTCGTACAACCCGGCCAGTCGCACTCGCAGCCGCCAGAGTCCGGGCAATCGCCGGGTCAGGTCCTCCAGCAGTTCCACCGCAGCCGTCACGTCTCCCTGTTGCGCCAACGCTTCGGCCAGCTTGGACTCCAGTTCATCATCCAACGGCATCCACTGCCGCCACGGGCGCAGCAGGTTTTCGGCGCGCGCATCACGGCAGGCCACACACGCGAGCGCAGCATCGATACGGATGGCGGGTGAGTCCGGGGCCTTGCCGAAGGCACGCAGCAAGGTGTCGCGCGCTTCCACGCGTTTGCCCAGGTCCATCTGCACCAGTCCGAGCAGCTGCAACCCTTCCGCATCATCGGGCGCAAGCTTCACGGCTTGTTCGTAGGCCGCCTCGGCGCCGGGCAGGTCGCCCGCCTGGAACAGCGCGGTGGCGTGGTTGCGCCAGTGCACGACTTCGTCCGGGTATAGACGCGTCAACCGCGCGTACGTCTCTAGGGCTGTTGCGCGGTCACCAAGGCGCCACTGGCTCAGTGCAAACAACACCAGCAGATCCGCGGAGTCGGGTTCCTGTTCAAGGCCTTGGCGGGCGAGGCGCGCCGCCTGCGCGGCATCGCCGGCCTGGAGGGCGGCGAGGATCGCGTCCGGGGTGGGTCTGGTCATCATGATTGCACAAAAAGAAGGGGCCGCACGAGGATACCCGTGCGGCCCGAAAGGTTGAAGCCTTTGTCCGTGTGATCAGAAGTTCACGGTCATGCGGGCCCAGTAGTAGCGGCCGATCGTGTCAAAGTCACTCGGATCGGTGTTGGCGTTCAACGTGTTGTTGGCGTACAGGAACGGCGGCTGCTTGTCGAACACGTTGTCCACGCCCACACTGAGGCGGGTGTTGATCGGTTCGATGTTGTAGCCAACCGTGAGGTCGTTGTACACGTACGCGCCATACCTCAGCACCAGCGGTCCGGTAGGACCGTTCGAACCGAAGGCCGCCAGCGCGGTATCACCCTCGGCAGGATTCGGCGAACCCACCTTGAACCTGCTGGAGTAACGCATGGTCCACTGCGCATCCCACGGGCCGAGCTGCCAAGCAAGGGTGCCCTGTGCACGGACACGCGGGAAGAAGCACATGCCACCGCCCTGGAACGGGCAGGAGCTGCCGAGCGAGGAACCGAAGCTACCCATCGTGCCTGGACCGTTGAACACCTGGTTGACGCCCGCCACACCCGGCGCGGTCTGGATCTTGTACGTACCCAGGTAGGTGGCCTGCACGCCGATGTTGAACTGCCCGAACGAGAACGCCGGCAGCTTGTAGTTGGCGGCAATGTCCAAGCCCTTCACATCCAGCCGGCCCAAGTTCGCGGTCGGTTGCAGGATGCTGTTGATCTGGCCCTCGAACCCGGCAGCATTGCTGCGCGAGATCAGCGAGCAGAACTGGGTCAGGCCGTTGAAGCAGGAGTTCAGAATCGTCTGGGACTGGACGCTGGCGATGACGTTGTCGAGGTAGATGCGCCAGACGTCGGCACTCACGCTCAGGCCCGGCACGAAGTGCGGGGAATACACCGCGCCGAAGTCGAAGGACTTGCCCTGCTCCGGCCCCAGCGGGAAGTTGGCATACTGCGAACCGGAGTTGAACGCCTTGATCTGCTGGTGCGCGGCAACGGCGGTATCAACGAAGGTGCCATCCGTGGGCACGTATTGGCAGGCCGGATTGGGCGAAGTGATGTGGTCGCAGGGATCGGAGGTGAGGATCGGCGCGCTGCTGGTCGGCGCTGCGAACACATCGCCGATGCCAGGTGCACGGAACACGGTGGAAATCGTGCCACGCAACAGCAAGTCCTGGATCGGGCGGTATTCCACGCCGATCTTCCAGTTGTTGGTGCTGCCGAAGGTCGAGTACTTCGAATAGCGGTCACCCAGGGTCACGTTCAGGGCGTGCGCAAACGGCAGATCCTTGAGGATCGGAACGAAGACTTCCGCGTAGGCTTCCTTGACGTTGTAGCCGCCCTGCAGGTGAGCGCTGCAAGCGCTGCCCAGGGTGCAGTTGCCGGTGACCGGATTCAGCAGCAGGGAGGACGCAACGACGTTGTTGGTGTACTCCTTGCGATAGGTTGCACCGGCCGCCAACTGCACGGTACCGGCAGGCAGATCGAACAGGCCACCGGAAATGTCGGCGTGGTAGTTACGCTCGATGTTGTACGAGTCGGTCAACGCCGGCGACGCTGCTGCCTGGATTGCCGCAATGGCGCTGGGACTGTTGAGGTTGAACGGGTCCCATGGGGTGCAACTGCCGAGCGAAATCGGATTGGCAGCCGTACCGCACTGCACCACACCATCGCTGTTCATGAACGAAGGGCCAGCACCCGCGTTCAGAATTGCCGTGTCGGGCAAGCCACGCGTGGTCGAGATGTTCGAGATGTGGCCATAGTTGTAACCCAGGTCCCAGGTCCAGTTCTGGTCCATGATGTTGAAGTTGCCACGGAACCCGGTCGTCAACTGATCGGTCGCGAAATAGCCCGCGAAGTTGCGCGGACCCGCGGGAACCATGCGGCCGGTCCAGATACCGGTGCCAGGGGCGTCGATGTCAAACGGGATGCCGAACGGGTTGTAGTAGCTGTCGGGAGAGATCTTGAACCCGGTGTCGAAGATCGGACCGGCACCAAGTACCGCCGGTGCGAACTGCGCGGCCGAACTCGCCTTGGTGTGGTACAGCGTCGCGTAGAAGTCGACGTTGTCGCTCAGGTGATAGACACCTTTCAAGAACGCAGTGGTGCGCTCCTGCGGGCTCAGCAGGTAGTTGACCGCGGCGTAGTTGTAGCGATCGCTCTGGCCGGTGGCGGGGTCCGTACCGAAACAGTGGTAGTTGGCCGCGACGCCGCCTGACGTTACCGGATCAGCGCCCGAATTGAAGGTTCCGCTGTTCAGCGAAATGTTGCTGCATCCCAGGGGGTTGGGCGCAAAAATGCGGTTGCGCAGCGCATAGGACGAGCCGCCGATGAACGAGGTGACCGCGGAACCGGGTACCGCGGCGTAGGTCAGGCCTGGAGGTGCAGTGCCCGGACCGCCGTAGGTGTTGGTCGCGGTCAGTGAGACGGAATTCTCGGAGAACTTGCGCGCCGACTGCAAAATCGAATCGAACTTGTTGTAGTCGATGCCGGCCAGGATGCTGCCCTTGTCCGAAGACTGGCCAAACATGAAGCTGACACCCTTGCGGGCGCCATCGTTGTGATCGGAGATGCCGTAGTTGGCCGTGAACTGCGCACCCTGGTAGTTGCTCTTCAGGATGATGTTGATGACGCCGCCGATGGCATCAGAGCCATACACGGCCGAGGCGCCGTCGGTCAGCACTTCGATACGCTCGACTGCAGCAGCCGGAATCGAGTTCAGGTCGTTGTTGATGATGCGCTGGCCATCGATCAGGATAAGTGTACGGCTGGGGCCGAGGCCGCGCAGACCGATCAGCGTCTGGCCCGTACCACCGCCGTTGTTGACGGCCGGACTGACCAGGGAGCCGGTGACGACCGGCAGGTTCTGCACCACCGCGCCCAGCGTCAGCTTGCCGGTGGCTGCAATCTGTTGTGCCGTGACGGCAACGACCGGGTTGGACGTTTCCAGATCCACGCGGCGGATGTGCGAACCCGTGACCACGATGGTCTGCAGGGTTTGCGGTTGTTTCTCGTTATTCGTGGTGGTGGCGTTCTGCGCAAAGGCAGTACCGGAAATTCCCACGGCAGCCACGGCACCGAGCGAAAGCGCCGTTTGCACGGCCTTGGACAGCTCACTGCGGTCGAGTCTCATTGCACTCTCCAACGTTTTGGTGTGTGAAACAGTTTCGGGAAAGGTCCCCGTCAGGTATGCCGACGAGGCCTCATTGGAACCCTCGGCAAGTCGCATGCTAACAACTTCATAACCCTTTGGGAATACCCCGGCAACGTACGCCAGACCGCTGGGCGCCAAGATTCCGTCGCCAAACGCCGTGTCCAGGCCCAATCTGGCTAGTGACCGATCGTGCGAAACCTGTGTAAAGGCGAGCCTGTGGCCCTGCCATCAGCTCTTGAAGCAGCTACGAGCCATCTGCGCACCGGATGAAATACGCAATTTCGCGAACCGAAAGCGGTATCTCCGGTCAGCATGCATTAATGATCGGCATCAATGGCGAAGAACCCGCGTGCCGCCCGCCGGATCACCTGCACGGCAAGCAAGGCACATGGATACGTAGAAGGCGCACCGCAACGTGCGGACGGGCGGCAACGCGCGACGGACCGCCGCGGATCAGAGATCCTGATGGTACTGCACGTAAGGAACGCGGCCCTGCGAGGGCGTGGCACCATCCGGTCCAAACAGCAACGGCGCACGACCGGAGGTCCAAACGTTCTGGGCGCCGAAGTTCAGTTCGCCGCGCCACGGCAGGCGCACGCTGATGCCGAGGTCGACACCACTCCAGCGCTGGTTCTGGTCCATGGCGGCACCCGGCAGGTTGGGGTCCAGCATGTGGCCGACGATGGCGCCGCGCACGGCACCGTGTTGGATGCCGAAGCTGAGCGTGGCCTGGTCGAGGGTGTCATCGCTGGCAAGGCCGGCGGATGGCAGGAAACGGATCCGGCCGACGCTGGCGCCGACTTCAACGCGGGTGTCAGGCGCGACCCTGACCTGGCCACGGGCGCTGATGTTGGTCGCCGTGCTGTCGCTGAACCACAAGGGCGCCGCGACATCGGCGCCACCGACAGACGGCAGCACCCGCGGCAGCGCGCTGCGGCGGGGGTGGGCAGATCCGCCCTCGCTATGCGCCTGGCCAACCGAAACGTCCAGTTTGACACCGCGCCCCGAGAATCCTGCGCCCACTTCACCACGCTGCATGTCTGCCTGGTTGGCATCGAAACAGATGGGGTCCGTCGGCGCGCCCGGCAGCGCCGCCGCGCACGTGGATACCAGTGGTGCCCAACGGATGGATTGCACGCCCGCGTGCGCGGTGATTCCGGGTCGGGTGGTCAGGCTGACGCCTGCCCCGGCGCTGCGGGCTTGACCATCCAGTGCCGACAGGGAGCCGCCTGGAACGCTAGCGGAAGAGCCACCCTCGGCAGTGATCGACAGTTTGGTGTCGCCCCGCTGCCATACCGGCACGGCCTTGTGCGGCTTGGCCTGCGTGGCGGGTACCGGTGCGATCACCGGCGTCGGCGTCTGGCCCAACGCCCCCAACGGCAGGGCGAGGCCCAGTCCGGCAAGTAGAGCGGTGGCGAGCAATCGACGCATCACGGAGTCCGGTCAGGCAAGCGCCAGTGCACAAACCCGGCGCGGAAAAACAGTAGTGTGTTTGGGCGGAAATTGTACGGCATTTCGTTACATTTTGCTAACAATTTGCAAACTACCCGGTTCGCAAAGCCGAGCACCTTGCAGGCTGCAGCGACCACGTTGGCCGGCCCTTTGCCGCGAAGCGAGGCCGGGTTCAAACTAACTGACGCCCGCCATGTTGCAGCGCCATTGGCAGGGTTACACTTTCACCTCACGCACGTTGGACATCAGATGGCAGGCGACGTTCACAATCTGGCCGCCGCGGCCGACCAGCACACGCCCAGCGCGGCGGTGGTGCTGCGCGCGGCCGGTGCCATGTGGGCGGCTACCGACCTGGATGGCATCGAGGCGGCCGCACGGGCATGGCTGGGGATGATGATCCCGGGCACGCGCCTGTACCGGCGCTCGCGCGGCGACGCCGCGGTGCCGGCGGGCGCTGCAGAGCATCTGCTGGAAATTCCCCTGCCCGACGACAGCAGCCTGGTGATCGCCGCGGGCGGCGATGCCGTCGACGCGGTTTTGCTGCAGGTTGCCGCGGAGCGCATCAGCGCGCGCGTGGATGCATTGGGCAAGCAGTCCGCGTTGGCGGCATCGGTCGACCAATTGGCGCGTGCCGAGCGCCTGCAACGAGCGCTCTACTCGATTGCCGACCAGGCCAGCGCCGCCGACACCGACATCACCGCGATGCTGCGCGCCCTGCACGCGACGGTCGGCACCTTGATGTACGCGGAGAATTTCTATATCGCGCTGTACGACGCCAAGCAGGACAGCGTGCGCTTCCCTTACTACGCCGACAGTGTCGACCCCGAGCAACCCTACCCGTCGGACGAAATGCCGATGGCGGACATCCTGCACGGCCCGACCTGGTACGTCATCCACGAAGGCAAGCCTTTCATGGGCTCGCTGGAAGCCATCGGCCGCCAGGTCAGCGGGCCGTTCCACGGCACCGGAGCGATGTGCGAGGACTGGCTCGGCGTGCCGCTGTTGCGCGGCAACAAGGTGGTCGGTTGCGTGGTGGTGCAAAGTTACGACAAGGCCCACCATTACGACGCCGAGGACCGCGCGCTGCTGGTTTACGTGGCGCAGCATATCCAGACCGCGCTGGAACGGCGCATGGCGCACGCCGAACTGGAGCACCGCGTCGAGGAGCGCACGGAGGCCCTGCGCGACGCCAACCGCGTGCTGCAGCAGCAGGTGCTCGAACGCCAGCGCGGCGAACGCCTGCAGGCCGCACTGTTTCGCATCGCCGAGCTGGCCAGCACCACCGACAGCATCGAAAATTTCTATGCGGCCGTGCACCGGGTGGTTGGCGGCCTGTTGTATGCGCGCAATTTCTACATCGCGCTGCTCTCCGAAGACGGCACCGAGTTGACCTTTCCATACTCCGTCGACGAACGCGATCGCGAACGCAAACCGCGCAAGCTTGCCGACGGCCTCACCGAATACGTGTTGCGCAACAGCACCGCGCTGCTTGCCAACGCACCGGAAATCGCCAGGCTGCGCAACGAGGGCAAGGTCAGCCCGCACGGCCAGGATTCGGTGTGCTGGCTGGGCGTGCCGCTCGTGTGTGCCGAGCACACGGTCGGCGCGCTGGCGGTGCAAAGCTATTCGCCCGAACACCATTACACGCTGCGCGACCAGGAACTGCTCACGTTCGTCTCCTACCACATCGCCAACTCGCTGGAACGCGTGCGTGCCACCGAATCACTGCGCCGCGCGTATTCCAACCTTGAGCACCGGGTCGGCGAGCGCACCCGCGCGCTGGCGCTGGCCAATCGCGACCTGCGTGCGCAAATCGCCGAGCGCGAACGCATCGAAGCGCGCCTGAAGTACGAAACGCTGCACGATTCGCTGACCGGCCTGCCCAACCGCGGCCTGTTGATGCAGCGCCTCGAACGCGCGCTCGAGAACTACCACGCGGACCCGCGCAAGGGCTTCGCCGTGTTGTTCATGGACCTCGACCGCTTCAAGGTCATCAATGATTCGGTCGGTCACCTGATCGGCGACGACCTGCTGTTCCAGGCCGGCGGCCGCATCCGTTCCTGCCTGAAATCCGAAGACGTCGTGGCTCGCCTTGGCGGCGACGAATTCGGCGTGCTGCTGGAGGGCATCGACGACACCCAGCATGCCTGCGACATCGCCGAACGCATCATCGACAACCTCAACGCACCATTTCGCCTCGCCGCCAAGGAGCTGTTCACCTCGACCTCGATCGGCATCACCTTGTCGGCGCCGCACTACCGGCATCCCGAAGAACTGCTGCGCGACGCCGACTCGGCGATGTACCGCGCCAAGGCTGACGGCCGCCACCGCTACGCGGTGTTCGATGAGGGCTTGCGGCAGCAGGCGGTGTCGCTGCTGGAAGTCGAAAACGACCTGCGCCGCGGCCTGACCCGCAACGAGTTCGTGCCGTACTACCAACCCATCGTCGACAGCGATGACAACCGGGTGGTGGGCTACGAAGCCCTGATGCGCTGGAACCATCCGCAACGCGGCATGCTGCTGCCGGGCGAATTCATCAGCGTCGCCGAGGACACCGGCATCGTCGAAACGCTCGACTGGCAAATCTTCGAGCAGGTTTGCCGCGATGCCAACAAGGTGCTCGTCGACCACGACCTGTTCGTGGGCGTCAATCTTTCCGCTACCCATTTCCGCAATCCCGAACTCGACCGCCGCCTGCTGCAATTGCTGGAAGCGCATTCGGTGCCGCCGTCGCGCTTCCGGGTGGAAGTCACGGAACGCGCGCTGCTGGAAAACACCCCGGCCGTGAAGCGCACCCTGCAGGTATTCCGCGGCGCCGGCATTCGCATATCACTGGATGATTTCGGTACCGGGTACTCATCGCTGTCGTACCTGCACCAATACCCGCTGCAGGCGTTGAAGATCGACCAATCCTTCGTCGCCAGCCTGAGTTCGCACGACGAGGGCAGCAGCGAAGCCGTGATCCGCGCGATCGTCGCGATGGCCGACACCCTGTCGATGCAGGTGATCGCCGAGGGCGTGGAAACGCCCGCGCAACATGATCTGCTGCGCCAGTTGGGTTGCCGTTTCATGCAGGGCTTCCTCTACTCGAAGGCGCAACCGGCGGAAGTCTGGGCAGGCGGCGGCGTGCTTGCCTTCCCGGCATGACCAGCGCCGCGGGCGTGCAACGCCGCGCACGACGACCGCGCCGCAGCATCCTGCGCCGATTGTTGCGCGGGCTGCTCTGGACCATCACCGGGTTCGTCGCCATCACCTGGCTTGAAGTGCTGGTGCTGCGATTCGTGCCGCCGCCGACCAGCGCGTACATGCTGGAGCGCCGCATCGCGCAGGCCTGGCACGGTCACCACGATTTCGCCATCCACTATCACTGGGTTGCGTTCGACAAGATCGCCCCGGTGGCGCCGCTGGCGATGGTCGCAGGCGAGGATCAAACGTTTCCCTTCAACCACGGCTTCGACCTCGCCTCGATCCGTTCCGCCATCGATGATGCCGAGGACGGCGGCCGCCTGCGCGGCGCCAGCACCATCACCCAGCAGACCGCGCGCAACCTGTTCCTGTGGAGCGGCGGCGGATTTTTCCGCAAGGGACTGGAAGCGTATTTCACGGTACTGATCGACATCACCTGGCCAAAGCGCCGCATCATCGAGGTCTACGCCAACATTGCCGAACTCGGCAACGGCATCTATGGCGTCGAGGCGGCCTCGCAGGCGTACTTCCACGCGCCCGCGTCGCAGCTGACGAAACACCAGGCAGCACTGCTGGCCGCGGTGCTGCCCAATCCGCGCGGCTGGCACGCAGATCGGCCGTCCGCTTACGTGCAACGCCGGGCCGCCTGGATAGAACGGCAGATGACGCAGCTGGGCGGCGTCGACTACGTGCTGGACGCGCACCCGCCGAGGCCGTTGGGCACGGACGAACCACGGGGTCACCGCAAGCGCTAGAATCGAGCCACCAACGCGCTCCGCTGGAGGCCTGCCATGCGACAGGTAAAGCATCTGCTGGAAACCAAGGGCAGTGCGGTCTACACGATCGCGCCGGAAGCACCGGTGCTGGACGCCATCCGCTTGATGGCCGAACGCGGCATCGGCGCACTGCTGGTCATGCGTGGCGAGGTACTGGCTGGAATCGTCAGTGAACGCGACTACGCACGCAAGGTGATCCTGAAGGGTCACTCATCGCGCGAAACGCCGGTGGTGGACATCATGACGCCGGCGCCGACCACGGTTTCGCCCGCGTCCACGGTGGACGAATGCATGCGCTTGTGCACCGAACTGCACGTTCGCCACTTGCCGGTGGTCGAAGGCAATCGTCTCGTCGGTATTGTCTCGATCGGCGACCTGGTGAAAGCCGTGATCGACGACCAGGCGACCGAGATCGATCATCTGCAACGCTACATCGCTGGCTGACGCGCTCGCGATGTGCACAGGCCGGGCATTGTCCGGCGAAGTTGGTGCCGTTGCGCGACCGCGCCGGGCAGTGCCCGGCCTACAACTGCGTCAACCGCTACCTGCCGCCGTTGGCGCGGACTTTCGCGACGTCGGCCGCGCTGATGTGCTTGCCGTGGTTGCCCCAGGACGAGCGTTCGTAGTTGGCGATGTCGGCAACTTGCAGGTCGCTGAACTGGCCACCGAACGGCGGCATCGCGCCTGGATAGGTCTTGCCCTGGATGACGGTGCCGTGGCGGCCGTTCAGGATGGTTTCAATCTGCGCCTTCGGATCGGCGTCGGCAACCGCAGGGTTGCCCTTGAGCGGCGGGAAAGCTCCCGCAACACCCTCGCCGGTCGCCTGATGGCAGGCCGCGCAGGTGCCGTCATACAGCGACTTGCCCTTGGCCGGATCAAACTTGTAGGCCGCGTTCGCCGCGGCCACTTCCTCGGGGGAAGGGCCGGAGCTGACCGGAGCCGCGGCCGCGGCGGCCGCCTCGCCAGCCTTGCCCGCGTACACCGCCGCGACCGGCGTGATGCGGGCACCCGCACGCTGTACCTGGCCCTCGGTGCTGTATGAGGGAGCGCTCGACCACACCAGCGTGCCAATGATGCTGAGTACGACGGCCGTGCTCGCCAACCCGGCGATCAGGATCGCGAAGTGCTTCATGAAGGAACGATCGGACGGGGTGAGATGCATGCTCACGGACGAACTCCCAGATGGTCAGGCCCAAGTACGCCCGCGGACCCCCCGCCGACGCCCGGCAACCGCGCGAGTATAGCTGCGCGGCGGTGTTCGTCCAATCCGTTCGCCACGGAAATGCCTGCGCCACGCGAGTCTGCGTGATACAAACGCAGCAACGCCGCAACGCGCAGGCTGGCCATGGCAGACAATCATTACGACATCATCGTGATCGGATCCGGCCCCGGTGGCGCCTCGCTGGCGCGGCGGCTGGCGCCGTCGGGCAAGCGGATCCTGATGCTTGAACGCGGCGACTGGCTGACGCGCAGCGCCGAAAACTGGGATCCACGCAAGGTGTTCATCGAGAACGCCTACCAGGCCGATGAAACCTGGTACGACAAGACCGGCGCGGCCTTTCATCCCGGCCTGCACTACTTTGTCGGCGGCAATTCGAAAATGTACGGCGCGGCGCTGTTCCGCCTGCGCGAGCGCGACTTCGAAAGCATCCGGCACGCCGACGGCATCTCGCCTGAGTGGCCACTGAAGTACGCCGCGTTCGCACCGTACTACGACGAGGCCGAGCGCCTGTTCCACGTGCACGGCGCCGCCGGCGAGGATCCCACCGAACCGCCACGCAGCGGCGCGTATCCGTATCCACCGGTGTCACACGAGCCGCGCATGCAGCAACTCTCCGACACCTTCGCGCAACACGGGCTGCATCCGTTCCACATGCCACTCGGGATCCTGCTGGACGAGCAGGACGGACGCGTGCTGCGCCGCAGCCCGTGCATCCGCTGCGGCGCCTTCGATGGTTTTCCATGCTTCACCAACGGCAAGGCCGATGCGGAAGTCATCTGCATCAATCCGATGCTGGAGGCGCACCCGAACGTCACCCTGCTGACCGGGGCGTACGTGTCGCGGCTGGACACCGATGCGTCCGGGCGCAGCATCACCGCCGTGCAGGTGGAACGCGGAGGTGCCAGGGAAACCTATTCCGCGGACATCGTGGTGGTCGCCTGCGGCGCGCTCTCGTCGGCATTGCTGCTGTTGCGTTCGGGCAACGACAAACACCCGCGCGGACTTGCCAACGGCTCGGACCAGGTTGGCCGCAACTACATCCGCCACAACCAGTCGGTGCTGATGGCGGTCGCGAAGGAACCCAACGACACCATCTTCCAGAAGACCGTGGGCGTCAGCGATTTCTACTTCGGCGCGGATGACTGGCAGTTCCCGCTCGGCCTGATCCAGATGACCGGCAAGTCGCACGCCGACACCATCCGCGGCGAAGCGCTGCCGGGGTGGCTGGAATGGCTTCCGGAAAAGCCGTTCGAATACCTGGCACGCCACTCGCTGGATTTCTGGCTGTCGAGCGAAGACCTGCCGCGCCCGGAAAACCGCATCCGCTACGACGGCGAGCGCGTGGTGGTCGAACAAACCGACAACAACATGGAAGCGCACCAACGGCTGCGCGCCAAGCTCGAAGCGCTGCTGGAACCGATGGGCGCGCACCCGCACCTGCTCGAACGCAAGCTGTACCTCGGCAAGGACATCCCGATTGGCGGCACCGCGCATCAGGCTGGCACCGCGCGCTTCGGCAGCGATCCGGCAACCTCGGTGCTCGATCTCGACTGCAAGGCCCACGAGCTCGACAACCTGTATGTCGTCGACGCGAGTTTCTTCCCCTCGATCGGCGCGGTGAACCCCACCCTGACCATCATCGCGAACGCACTGCGCGTCGCCGATCGAATCGGCGAGCGGATCGGCGCCGGCGCCGCGGTGCAGTCCGGAAGCGCTTGAACGCCGGCGCCGGCACGGCCTGTACACCCGCACAACGCCGCGTTCGCTAACATCGGGGGCCCTTCCGACACGGAGTGACCCGGCAAGGTGCCGAACACCCACCGCCCCCAGGCTTGGTTGCGCCGCTTGCGAATGCGGCGCGCTACCCGCCGCGCCGTCCGCACGCACGACCCGAAGCTGGCGTACGCCGCCGCCCAAGTCGCGGCGTCGCCGACACCGGCCGCGATCCTCGCGCGCGGGCACGCTGCGCTGACGCGCGCCGCACCGTTCGACATCGTGCGCGCGCTGGCCGGGCATGACCGCGCGCTGGAGCGCGCCTACGTGGTGGTGCGCAAGGCCGCCACCGACAACCGCAGGATCGAGCCGGCCGCCGACTGGCTGATCGACAACGTCTACCTGATCCGCAACCAGATCCGCGAGGTGCGCGAATCGCTGTCCATGAATGTCTGGCTGCGGCTGCCGCGCACCGAGGGCAGCGATCGCGTGGTGGTACCGCGCATGCTGCAGGTGGTGCGCGCGTGCATCGCGCAACTCGATGGCAGCACCGAGGCCGATGCGATCGAACGTTACCTCGATGCCTACCAGCAGCAAGCAACCCTCGACCTGGTCGAACTGTGGATGCTGCCGGTGCTGATTCGGGTCGCCTTGATCGAAGGTCTTGCGGCCGGCGCGGCCACCATCGCGCGGCGCCTGCAGGCGTATGCGGACGCCGAATCCTGGGCGGACCACCTGATCGACGTCGCGGCCCAACAGCGCGGCGACATCCTGGTGAGCGTTGCCGAGATGGCACGCACGCACCCGTTTGACTCGCCCGCGTTTGCCGCCGAGTTCCACCGCTTGCTGGAAGGCAAGCATCCGGCGTTGAAGCTGGCACTGACCTTCGCCGAACAGCAGCTCGAGCAGCGTGGCACCAGCGTCGCGCGCGTCATCGCCGAGGAAAGCCGCACCCAGGCCGCCGACGTCGTCGCGATCGCCAACCGCATCAACAGCCTGCGCCGGATCGGCGAAACCAACTGGTCGGAACTGATCGAACGCGTCAGCAAGGTCGATCGCATCCTCGGCGAAGATCCGGCCGCGGCCTACACCGGCATGGACTTCACGACCCGCGGCCGCTACCGGCATGCAATCGAGTTGCTGGCCCGACGCAGCCGCCGCGCCGAGACCGAGGTTGCGCAACTTGCGCTCGAGTCGGCGCGCAGCGAGATCAAGGCCGATGCCGACCCACGCGTACGCCACGTCGGCTACTACCTCATCGGGCCGGGCCGCACCGCATTCGCGCGCGAACTGGGCGCACGCACCCTGATCGAACACCGGCTGGCCACGCGGCTGCGGCGATGGCCGGCCATGACCTACCTCGGCTCGATCTTCCTGCTCACCCTGGCGATCACGCTGACCGCCGCACTCGGCGAACCGCTGCCGGCATCACGCATGCTCGACGTGACCCTGCTGATCGCGCTGTTCCTCGCCGCCAGCCAGCCGGCGGTGGCGTTGGTGAACTGGCTGCTCGGGATGCTGGTGCCGGCGCAACTGCTGCCGCGCATGTCGTTTTCGGGCGGCATCCCGAATACCTGCCGCACCCTGGTGGTGGTGCCGTGGTTGCTGGGCAACGCCAAGGGCCTTGCCGAGCAACTCGACGCGCTGGAAATACGCCACCTCGGCAATCGCGATGCCAACTTGCGCTTCGCCTTGTTGACCGATTTCCCGGACGCCCCGGAGCGCGACATGCCGGCCGACGCGGCCTTGCTGGAGGCGGCCACCGCGGGCATCGATCGCCTCAATGCGAAGTACGCACTGGCCGACAGCACGCGCTTCTACCTGTTCCACCGTCCACGCGAATGGAACGCGCGACAGGCGGTGTGGATGGGTTTCGAACGCAAGCGCGGCAAACTCGGCGATCTCAACCGGGTGTTGCGCGGCGCGCGCCCGGAGCGCTATTTCAGCGTGGTGGTGGGCGAGCTGGCGGCCCTGCAGGCGACGCGCTACGTGATCACGCTGGACGCCGACACCCAACTGCCACCGGACGCCGGCCGCAAGCTGGTGGAAACCATGGCGCATCCGCTGAACCGGCCGTGGTTCAACAAGGGCTCGCGGCGCATCACCGCCGGTTACGGCCTGTTGCAGCCGCGCATCTCGGTCGGCCATGCTGGCGATCGCCCCAGTCGCTTCGCGCGCCTGTACAGCGATTCCACCGGACTCGATCCGTACACCCATGCGGTGTCCGACGTGTACCAGGACCTGTTCGGCGAAGCCTCGTTCGTCGGCAAGGGCATTTACGACGTGGATGCCTTCAGCCGCTCGGTCGGCACCCGCTTTCCCAACGACCTGATCCTCTCGCACGACCTGCTGGAAGGTTCGTACGCGCGCTGTGGCCTGGTCAGCGACGTCGAACTGATCGAACACCAGCCCAACCGCTTCAGCGTCGATGTGCGCCGCCGCCATCGCTGGACCCGCGGTGATTGGCAGATCGTGCAATGGCTGCTGCCGATCGTGCCGGGTCCGCGCCGGCGTGGCCTGCGCAACACGCTGAGGGCGCACCACCGCTGGAAGATCCTCGACAACCTGCGCCGCGGGTTGGTGCCGTTGGCGTTGCTGGCGCTGCTGTTGCGGGGTTGGTGGCACGGCGCCGGCGCGGCTTACTGGGGCGGCATGGTAGTGGCGATCCTGCTGGGCCCGCCGGTGCTGGTCGCGGCCGGACAGGTACTGCGCAACCTCTGGCAACGCGTGCCGCCGCGGCGCTGGCGCAACACCTGGCGTGGCATCCGCGACGAACTCTTGCGCGACCTGTTCGCGATCGCGGTGTTGCCGTTCGAAGCCTGGTTGAACCTCGATGCCATCATGCGCAGCGCATGGCGCCTGCTGTTTTCGCGCCGGCACCTGCTGGAATGGACACCGATGACCGATGCGATGCGCGGCGCGGCATCCTCGCTCGCCGGCTACGCGAAGTTGATGTGGGTGGCTCCCGCCATCGCCGTGACGGCCGCCGCTGCCCTTTATGCGTTCGTACCCGAGGCACTGCCGGCGGCCCTGGCGTTCCTGCTGCTGTGGCTGGCTGCGCCCGTACTCGCGTGGTGGATCAGCCGCACCCCGGAGCGCCCATCGCTGCCGCTGGATGCCGCGCAACTGGTGTTCCTGCACGGCGTGGCGCGGCGCGTCTGGCACTGGTTCGAAACCTTCGTCAGCGCCGACGAACACTGGCTGCCGCCTGACAACTGCCAGGAATTTCCGGTCGAACAGATTGCGCACCGCACCTCGCCCACGAACATCGGGATGGCGCTATTGGCCAACCTGAGCGCGCACGATTTCGGTTACATCACCGCCGGCGCGCTGCTGCAGCGCACCGCCGCCACCGTCGAAACGCTGCAGCGGCTGCCGCGCCACCGCGGCCATTTCTACAACTGGTACGACACGCAAACACTCGAGCCGCTGCTGCCGCGCTATATCTCCAGCGTCGACAGCGGCAACCTCGCGGGCTGCCTGCTGGTGTTGGCCAATGCGCTGGAACATACCCGCGACGAGCGGATGGTGCCCCCGCAACTCGCGCACGGCCTGCGCAGTACGGCGCGCGTGCTGGGCGAACAGTTGCCCAACGTGGATGCTGCCGATCCACACGCCAACCTCGCGCTGGCCGCCACCTTGACCGCCATCGACGGCCTGCTTGCCGACGCCGTCGGCAACACCGATTCGCTGCCGGTCCTGCACGGACTGTTGGCGCGCATCGAGGCCGAGTCCGGCAAGCTGGTGCAGCTCGTCGCGGCCAATGCCATCGGCGGCGAATTCGCGGAGTGGACGGCCATACTGGCGCGCCAGGCCGCGGCCACCGGCGAGGAGCTCGACGAGCTCGCGCCCTGGCTGGGCCTCGGCGATTCGGGCAGCGATGATGAAACCGCGCGCGGACTGCTTGCAGAGCTGGAACGCAACCCGCAGCAGCAACGTGTCGCGGAGTTGCTGGACGCGCTGATCGCCCGCCTCGCATCACCGCCCGCGGGCGCGCCGGCTACCCCCGATCTGATCGCCGCACTCACGGAGTTGCGCATCACGCTGAACCGCCGTCACGACGATGCAGTCGCGCTGGCGGCACGTTGCCGCGAACTGGCGCAGATGGACCTGTCGTTCCTGTGGGACAAGCGTCGCCAGCAATTCAGCATCGGCTACGACGTCGCCAGCGACAAGCGCGACAGCGGCCACTACGACCTGCTTGCGTCCGAGGCGCGCATTCTTTCCTACGTCGCGATCGCGCAAGGCCAGGTGCCGGCCTCGCACTGGTTCAAGCTGGGCCGGCAACTCACCATCGCCGCCGGGCGCCCGGCGTTGGTGTCGTGGAGCGGCTCGATGTTCGAGTACCTGATGCCGAACCTGCTGATGCCGGTGTTCCGCAACACCCTGCTCGCGGATACCTGCCACGCCGCGGTGGCGCGCCAGATCCAGTACGGCACCCAGCAACAGGTACCGTGGGGTGTTTCCGAATCGGCCTACAACGCGACCGACGCCAACCTCGTTTACCAGTACCGCGCATTCGGGGTTCCCGGTCTCGGCCTGAAGCGTGGCCTCGGCGATGACCTGGTGGTCGCGCCATACGCGTGCGTGATGGCGCTGATGGTGGATCCGGCAGCCGCCTGCAACAACCTCGAGCGTCTGTCCGGCCTCGGTTGCCTGACCCGCTACGGTTTTTACGAAGCACTCGATTTCACCGCCGGCCGAGTCAGCGAGGATGAGGACTTCGCGCGCGTGCGCAGCTGGATGGCCCACCACCACGGCATGAGCCTGCTGTCGCTGTCCTCGGTGCTGAACCGCCAACCGATGCAGCGGCGTTGCATGCGCGAACCGATGTTCCGCGCGTACGAATTGCTGCTGCGCGAAAAGATCCCCGAATCACGACCACGCCACCCGGCGCAACTGGACGTCGAGCAACCGCGCCAGACACGGGCGCGCATGCAGCCACGGGCACGCGAAGTCACGCGCATGGATACACCCTTGCCGGAAGTGCATCTGCTCTCGAACGGCAATTACCATGTGATGCTGACCCAGTCGGGCGCCGGCTACAGCCGCTGGCGCCAGCTCGCGATCACCCGCTGGCGTGCAGATGCGACACGCGACGCCGACGGCCAGTGCATCTACCTGCGCGATGTCGATTCCGGCACGGCATGGTCCGCGACCGCGCAACCCCTCGGCGACCCGGACGGTACGTGCAGCGCCACGTTTTCGCAGGCACGCGCCGAATTCCATCGCCTCGACCACGGCATCGCCAGCGAACTGCTGGTCGCGGTCTCGGCCGAAGACGACATCGAACTGCGCCGCCTGCGCCTGACCAATCGCGGCAGCCGCACGCGCACGCTGGAGCTGACGAGCTACGCCGAAATCGTGCTGGCCCTCCCGGATGCCGACGCCTCGCATCCAGTGTTCACGAAGTTGTTCCTGGAAACCGAAGCCGCACCCGAACTGGATGCGCTGCTGGCGCACCGGCGCGTGCGCAGTCCGGACGAGCACGATCCATGGCTGCTTCACCAGATGACCACCCGCGGCGGCACGCTCGGTGAACACGAATTCGAAACCAGTCGCGAGGCCTTCTTCGGGCGGCTGCGCGGCCCGGCCAAGCCACTCGCACTCGAATCGGATGCGCCACTCGCAGGCCATGTCGGCGCGGTGCTGGATCCATGTGTTGCGCTCCGGCGCCGCATCCGCATCCTGCCCGGCCACACCGCCAGCGTCGATATCATCACCGGCGTCGCCGCGGACCGCGACGCCGCCCTGGCGCTCGCACGCAAGTACCACGAACGCCACCTGCACCAGCGCGTGTTCCAGTTGGCCTGGACCCACGAACAAGTGGTGTTGCAGCAGCTCAACATGAGCGCCACCGAGGCGCAACGCTACGAGCGCCTGGCGAGCGCCTTGCTGTACGGCGGGATCAGCGCGCAACAGGAATCGTCCGACCCGCTGCCGGCGCAACCGGCGTTGTGGAAGCACGGCGTCTCCGGCGACCTGCCGATCGTGCTGGCGCGGATCGCCAACGCCAGCCAGATCGACCTCGTTCGGCATCTCATCCAGGCCCACGGCTACTGGCAGATGCGTGGCCTGCATGTCGATCTGTTGATCTGGAACGAGGAGCTCTCCGGCTACCGGCAGGAGTTGCAGGAGCACATTCTGTATTTGATCGAATCCGGCGCCGAGGCGCGCGGCGGCCAGGGCCCGGGAAAAATGTTTGCGTGGCGTGTCGAGCATGTGCCGACGACCGATCGTGCGTTGATGCTGTCGATTGCACGTTGCGTCTTCAACGGCAACGCGGGGCGGCTGCGCGACCAGATCGAACGCCTGTTGCCCCTTGACGCGACGTTGCCCGCGCCAAGCTTGTTGCCGGTACGCAAGCCGCATGTGGGAACTTACGCGCTGCAGCCACCCTCGGAAGACCTCCAGCAATTCAACGGCCGCGGCGGCTTCTGCAACGACGGCAGCGAGTACGTGATCTGGCTGGCAGCCGGCGCTGCCACGCCGGCGCCGTGGTGCAACGTGCTCGCAAACGAAGCACTCGGCAGCGTGGTGAGCGAATCCGGCAGCGCCTATACCTTCGCCATCAACGCGCACGAGTTCCGCCTGACCCCCTGGTACAACGACCCGCTGCGCGATCGCTCAGGCGAAGCGCTGTGGTTGCGCGACGAAGCCACCGGCGAAGTGTGGTCGGCGACGCCACAACCCTCGCCCGACGGGCTTCCATTCCGCGTGTGCCACGGCTTCGGCTACAGCCGCTGGGAGCACTGCCACGCCGACCTGTACAGCGAGCTAACAGTGTTCGTCGCGCGCGCGGCACCGGTCAAACTGGCATTGCTGAAGATCACCAACAAGGGCGACCACGCCCGCAGCATTTCGATCACCAGCTTCGTCGAGTGGGTACTCGGCGAACACCGCGAGCGCAGCGCGATCCACGTGCACACCCGGCATGCCACGGCGGACGGCGCCACCTTCGCCAACAACGCATTCGACACGACCTTCGGCGGACAGGTCGCCTTCCATGCACTTGCGGCGCGGCGCGTGCAATTCACCTGCGACCGCCGTAGTTTCATCGGTCGCAACCGGGGGCTCGCCACGCCGCTCGGGATGCAGGCGGAGGCACTGGATGAGGCCCGCGGCGCGGGGCTTGATCCGTGTTCGGCGTTGCGTGCCGTCGTCGAGCTGGCAGCGGGCGAGGAATTTGAAACCGTGATCGTGCTGGGTGCCGCCAGCGGCGAGGCCGAGGCGCAAGCACTGGTCGAAACCTGGCGGCATGCCCCGACCGCGCGCGATGAGCTGGCCGCGGTGCGCGCGCATTGGCGCAACACGCTGGGCCAGTTGCACGTGCACACGCCGGATGGCGCCACCGACATCCTCGCCAACGGCTGGCTGCAGTATCAGGTGCTCGCTTCGCGCATCCTCGCGCGCAGCGGCTATTACCAGTCCGGCGGCGCCTGGGGTTTCCGCGACCAGTTGCAGGATGCGATGGCCATATTGAACACGCGTCCCGAGCTGGCGCGCGCGCAACTGCTGCGCTCGGCCCGTCATCAGTTTCGCGAGGGCGACGTGCAGCACTGGTGGCATCCGCCCACCGGCAAGGGCGTGCGCACGCGCATCAGCGATGACCTGCTGTGGCTGCCGTGGTGCACGGCCGATTACGTACGCGTCACCGGAGATAGCGCGGTGCTGGACGCAGCCACGCCGTTCCTCGAAGGCCGCGCGCTCGCGGCGGACGAGGAATCGGTCTACGAGGAAGCGCGCGCCACGAGCGAGTCCGCGAGCCTGTACGAACACGGCTTGCGTGCGCTCCGCCACAGCCTGCGCTTCGGCGCGCACGGGCTGCCGTTGATCGGCGGTGGCGACTGGAACGACGGCATGAACCGGCTCGGCTTGCGCGGTCGCGGCGAAAGCGTCTGGTTGGGCATGTTCCTGCACGACGTGCTGGAAAAATACACGGTGCTGGCCGCCGCACGCGGCGACGATGCCATTGCCAGTGAGCTCGCCGCCGCCGCCGCACAACTCGCCACCAACCTGCAGCGGCACGCCTGGGATGGAGACTGGTACCTGCGCGCGTGGAGCGACGACGGCATCGCGATCGGTTCGTCTGCGCGCGACGAATGCCGCATCGATTCCATTACGCAAAGTTGGTCGGTGCTGACCGGCATCCCCGATCGCGCCCGCAACGAACGCGCGCTGGACGCAGTGCTCGAACACCTGGTTGACGACGAGGCCGGCATCGTCAAACTTTTCACGCCGGCCTTCGACAAGACCCCGCTTGATCCGGGCTACATCAAGGGCTACGTGCCCGGCGTGCGCGAGAACGGCGGTCAATACACCCACGCCGCGGTGTGGGTGGCCATGGCGCTGGCCAAGTGCGGCCGTACCGACGATGCGTGGCGGATCGCGCGCATGCTCAATCCCATCCATCACACCGGCGATGCCGACGCGCTGCAACGTTATCGCCTTGAACCCTACGCCATGGCCGCGGACGTGTACGCGGCGGAAGGCCATCTCGGTCGCGGCGGCTGGAGCTGGTACACCGGCTCGGCTGGCTGGATGTACCGGCTGCTGACCGAATCACTGCTGGGCCTCTCGCGCCGTGGCGAACGCTTGCAGATTGCGCCGCGCGTGCCGGACGCCTGGGAGCGCTGGACCGCGATCTGGCAACACGGCGCAGCGCACTATCGAATCGAATTCCTGCGTGCCGCGCCGGGCGACGGCGTGATCGACATCGGCGTGGATGGCGTGTTGCAGGAATCCAACTCGATCACATTGAACGACGATGGCCACGCGCACGAGGTGCTGGTGCGTGTCGGTACACTCCCGGATCCATTGCACGCGCCGGACCCGCGTGGCGGCGATGGCACAGCGCAGACACGCGCACCCCAAATCGGACCTTGACGCCACCGTCACCATCTCAGCGGGAGTCTTTTGCCTTTTTCAAGGGAGCTTGCCCATGACCTCCACCTTCACCACCAGCCTCGACAACAAGGGCAGCGAACTCGCGCACGTGTGGGGCTACACCGTCGGCAGCGGGCACGCCCGGCTCGCGCTGCGCGCCGACTGGCAAGCGCAGATGCGCAAAACCC
The DNA here is from genome assembly GCA_035688305.1 of Rhodanobacteraceae bacterium. GTDB lineage: Bacteria > Pseudomonadota > Gammaproteobacteria > Xanthomonadales > Rhodanobacteraceae > 66-474. The sequence continues at coordinate 3,629 of DASSNC010000010.1, read as the reverse complement.
ATGCCGAACTCGGGGTGCGGCATGTGCGCTTTCACGGCATCCTCAACGATGACATGGGCACCTACCTGATCGAGTGCGACAAGGACCTGTACTCGTTCTTCAACGCCGACCAGATCTTCGACTTCCTGGTCTCGATCGGAATGAAGCCGTTCGTGGAACTGTCGTTCATGCCGAGCGCGCTGCAGAGCGGCGGCGACATCGTGTTCTTCTACAAAGGCAACGTCACGCCGCCGCGCGACTATGCCAAGTGGGCCGACCTGATCACCCGCCTGGTCAAGCACTGGGTCGAGCGCTACGGCATCAGCGAAGTGCGCTCGTGGTATTTCGAGGTGTGGAACGAGCCCAACCTCGACGCGTTCTGGAAGGGCAAGCAAGCCGATTATTTCAAGCTTTACCAATACACCGTGAACGCCATCAAGGGCGTGGATGACCAGTTGCGCGTGGGCGGCCCGGCCACCGCCAACGACGAGTGGGTGCCGGAGTTCCTGGAATTTTGCGCGACCAACAAGCTGCCGGCCGACTTCGTGTCGACCCATCACTATCCCACCGACGCACTGGGCAAACCCGGCGACGACACCGCAACGCAGTTGTCCGACGCCCCGCGCGACGTGTTGATCCAGCGCGTGCAGGCGATGCGCCAGACCGTCGGCGACCGCAAGCTTTGCTACACCGAATGGTGCAGTTCTTCCAACCCATTCTTCCCCTTGCACGACGAGCCCTACGCCGCCGCGTTCCTGTTCAAGAACATGCTCGACGTCGCCGACCTCGTGCACTGCTACAGCTGGTGGACGTTCTCGGACATATTCGAGGAAAACTACTTTTCATCGACCCCATTCCACGGCAGCTTCGGCCTGCAAACCATCCACGGCATCGCCAAGCCCAGCTACCGCGCGATGCAGCTGCTGCACGGTCTCGGCCACGAACGGCTGGGCGTGGAAGGCACGCACGCGACGGTGGATGCCTGGGCCGTGCGCGCTGATGACACCCACGTCGATCTCGCGCTCTCCAACCACGCGTTCCCGCGCCACGACATCGCCCCGGAAGCCGTGACCTGGCACGTCAACAGTTCACGCAAGCCCGTGTCCGCAACGGTGCAACGCGTGGACGACAGCCACTGCAACAGCCGCCAGGCCTGGGTGGACATGGGATCGCCGGGTTACCTTGATGCGCGACAAGTCGCCGAACTGGACGAGGTGTCGCAACTGACAGCCGAAAAGCTCGCGATCGCGCAACACGCCGACGGTTTCGACATCCAGCTGAACCTGCCCCCGCACGCCATTGCGGTGGTGCGGGTTGAACTTGCCAACTGAGGGGCACGCATGTCCACAGCCACGCAGCGGCACGGCCGCAACATTGAGCGCGCACGCGACGGCGACGACGACGTCATCGACGATCTGCAACGCAAGGCCTTCCGCTATTTCGAACGCCATGTGAATCCGGCCAACGGGCTGGTGCTTGATTCCACCCGTCCGACCCAACCGGCCAGCATCGCCGCGGTCGGCTTCGCCTTGTCGAGCTATCCGGTCGCGGTCGAACGTGGCTGGCTGCTGCGCCATGACGCCCTCGCCTACACGCTGGCGGCGCTGCGCTTCTTCGATGGCGCCGATCAGAACGGCAAGCCCGACGGCGTCGGCTACAAGGGATTTTTCTATCACTTCCTCGACCCCAAAACCGGCGCACGCGCGTGGCAGTGCGAGCTGTCGACGATTGACACTGCGCTGCTGGTGGCCGGGATGCTGTGCGCCGCGCAGTACTTCAGCGGCGACAATGCCGAAGAACGCGAATTGCGCGAGCGCGCGCAGTCCATCTACGCACGCGTGGACTGGCGCTGGGCCCTCAACGATGGCGAGGCCATCGTACTGGGCTGGAAGCCGGAGTCGGGATTCCTGGTGAACCGCTGGCTCGGCTACGACGAGTCGCTGGTCATGCACGCGCTGGCACTGGGCGCACCGCAATACCCGGTCGGCCACGATACCTACGTGGCCTGGACGTCCACGTTCAGATGGCGGCGGCTGTACGGCCACGACGTGCTGTACGCGGGACCGCTGTTCATCCACCAGTTCTCGCACATCTGGATCGACGCGCGCGGCATTCGCGACGACTTCATGGCCGCGAAAAACACCGACTACTTCGAAAACAGCCGCGCCGCCACCCACATCCAGCGCGAATACGCACGCCGCAATCCGCGCAAATTCATCGGTTACGAGAAAAACTGCTGGGGCTTCTCGGCCACCGACGGCCCCGGCAACGTGAAGGCGAAATTCCGCGGCCGCAATCGGCAGTTCTACGACTACACCGCGCGCGGTGCGCCGTTCGGTCCAGACGATGGCACCATCTCGCCGTGGGCAGCGATCGCATCCTTGCCGTTCGCGCCGCGCATCGTGCTGGATGAAGTCCGCCACCTCGAAACCCTGATCGGCCACAGCCCGGCCGGTTACGGTTTCCACGCCTCGTTCAACCTGTCCTGGCCGGACGTCGATACCACCGGCGCACACCGCTACACGCTGGAGTCCGGTACCGAAGTCGCGTGGGTCTCGCCATGGCACTTCGCGCTGCACCAGGGCCCGATCGTGCTGATGATCGAAAACCACCGCAGCGGCATGTTGTGGGATTTGATGCGCGCGTGCGCACCCATCCGGCTGGGCCTCGAACGCGCCGGGTTCACCGGCGGCTGGCTCGCCGCCGACGTGTAGGAGGCCCGGAAGGGCCGATCGCATTGACGGCGAACCGGTCGGCCCTTCCGGGCCTCCTACGCGGGCCAAAAGCGATCCAAACCCGACATCAACAAGGACATGCCATGACCACCCAAGCCCCGAACCTTCCGACCCCCAAGTTGCTGATCGGCCAAAACGCACTGGTCACCGGCGCCAACTCCGGCATCGGCGAAGGCATCGCGCGCGAGCTCGCCGCGGCGGGCGCCAACGTGGTGGTGAACTACGTGGTGCAGCCGGAAACCGCCGAAGCAATTTGCGATGACATCAACAAACTCGGCGTCGGCCGCGCCATCGCCATCCGCGCCGACGTCAGCAGCGAGAGCGACGTGCAAGCCATGTTCGCCGCCGCCATCAAGCAATTCGGTACGCTCGACATCGTGTGCTCGAACGCCGGCCTCCAACGCGATGCCCACCTCGTCGACATGACGCTGGAGCAGTGGAACAAGGTCATCGGCGTCAACCTCACCGGCGCCTTCCTGGTCGCCCGTGAAGCCGCGCGCGAGTTCACCCGCCGCGGCATGCGCGACGTTTCCTGTGCACTCGGCAAGATCATCTTCACCAGCTCGGTACACCAGGTGATCCCGTGGGCCGGGCATTGCAACTACGCCACCACCAAGGGCGGCATGCTGCTGCTGATGCGGTCGATCGCACAGGAACTCGCGCCGCAGAAGATCCGCGTCAATTCGGTCTGCCCCGGCGCGATTGAAACCGCGATCAACACCAAGGCCTGGAGCACGCCCGCAGCCGCCACCGCGCTGGAAAAATTGATCCCCTGCGGACGCATCGGCCTGCCCGTCGATATCGCCCGCGCCGTGGCGTGGCTGGCGTCCGACCAGTCCGATTACGTGTATGGCGCCTCGCTCTTCGTCGATGGCGGCATGACGCTGTATCCGGGGTTTGCCACCGGCGGGTGAG
>DASSNC010000135.1:0-7363 GCA_035688305.1 Rhodanobacteraceae bacterium | reverse complement strand
ACCCAAGGGGAGGTGCGCGGCACTTGCAACAAACCACGCCGGGGAATCCGGCGGGACGCGGTGCACGCGATTGCATTGTTCGATTTCCGCTGGAGAGACCATGAACCACCAAATGAAACGCCTGTCGCTCGCGGTCCGCGTTGGCTTGACCGCCGGTCTGGTTGCCGCCGCCGGCTTGGCCCAGGCGCAGCAGCCTGCACAAGATCAGGGCACCACCACGGATCAACCCAAGACGCTGCAAACCGTAGTGGTGACCGGGTCGCTGATCCGGCGCGTGGATACCGAAACGGCCAGTCCGGTCACCATCATCGATCGCCAGAACATCACCAATTCCGGCAAACCGACGCTCGGCGACGTGCTCCAGCAATTGCCCAGCGTCGCGGGTAATGCCACCAATCCGCAGAACAACTCCAATGGCGGCGGCGTCGCCTCGCCGTTGACCGAAGGCGGCGACGGTGCCTCGCGTGTTTCACTGCGTGGCCTCGGCACCGGTCGCACGCTGGTGCTGATCGACGGCCAGCGCATGTTGAACGCCGACATGAACCTGGTGCCGCAGAACATGGTCCAGCGGATCGATGTGCTGGCCGAGGGCGCCTCGACCACTTACGGTTCCGATGCCGTGGGCGGCGTGGTGAACATCATCCTGCGCCACGATTTCGATGGCGCCGAAGTCAGCGTGAACAGCGGCATCTCCGGGCACGGTGATGGCCAGCGGCACGGCTTGAGCCTGACCATGGGCCACACCGGCGACAAGTTCAACATCGTCGGCGGCATCAACTACAACAAGTACGATGCGGTGCCCAACACGCGGCGCGATTTCGCGGCACACCAGTTGTATTTGACCGATGGACAGGTAAGCGTGGCCGGATCCAGTTCCATCCCCAACGGTCGCATGCAATTGCCTGGATCGTTTGCCGCGCAATACGGATGCACGCCCGACTCGACCAACCACATCGTGGTCACGCGCGACGTCGGCGATGGCACGGCGCTTGGCGATTACCGGTGCCGCACTTCAAGCGATACCTTCAACTACGCCGCCTACAACTACATCCAGGTCCAGCAGCAGCGCACCGACGGGTTCCTGGTCGGCAGCTACAACCTTACCGACAACATCACCGCATTCGTCGACGCCTTCTACAACCACACCGAATCGGCCGGCCAGGATGCGTCCATCCCGGTGGGTACCGGCGACGGCCTGGTGATTTCTTCGACCGCGCCGTTCAATCCGTTCGGTGTCACCTTCAGCCCGAATCCCATCCCCGGCGATCCGAACAGCGGCTACGTGTATCAGACACGCCTCACCGGCGTGGGTACCCGCATCCATCCGTATACCACCAGCACCGGGCAGTTGATCGCCGGCTTGCGCGGCGCCGTTGGCCAGAGCAGCTGGGATTGGAACGTCGCCGTCGATTACGGCCACACGTCGCGCATGCAGAACGACAAGAACGAGCTGTACATTCCCGCACTGCAGGCGGCGATCGATGCCGGCGCCAACATTTTCGACCAAGCCAACAATGGTGCGGCACTGGGTGCAGGCGCGGTCGATGCGATCTACCGGAAGCGCGAGATCCTGCGTCAGATTTCGGCGGGTGCCAATGGCAACCTGTTCTCGCTGCCTGCAGGCGACGTGCAATTGGCGGTGGGCGCGTTGTACCGCAAGCAAAGCATGAACTACACGATCAATCCGCTCGCGTTGCTCGATCCGGTCACGGGTTTCTGCCAGATCTCGCAGGAGGCCTGTGGCTCGCCCGGCAGCGGCAACGACAGCGTCAAGGAAGCTTTCGCGGAAACTCTGATTCCGTTGTTGAAGGAGGTACCCGGTGCGTATTCGTTGAACGTCGACGTGGGTGTGCGCTACTCCGACTACAACAGCGCGGGTTCGACCACCAATGGCAAGGTCGCGATCGAATGGCGACCGATCCAGGACCTGCTGGTGCGCGGCACCATCTCGCAGGTGTTCCGTGCGCCGAACCTTGACCAACTCTACGATGGCCGGTCGCTGGTGCAGCCGGCCCTGAACGACCCCTGCGCGCATCTCTCTGCCGCCGAGCTTGCCCAGCACCCCGTCGCGTGCCAGTACGTGCCGCCGAACTGGGCGGGCAACAGTCCCGCGCAGGTCAACACGTACTACTCGGGTGCGAACGTGGTGGGTGGCAACCTCAAGCCTGAGCACGGCAAGTCGGTGGATTTCGGCCTGGTCTACAACCCGAGCTGGGCGCAAGGCCTGAACACCAGCCTCGATTTCTGGCACATCTATCTGTACGACACGCTGGTTGCGATCGACGGCCGCACCGTGGTCGATGCGTGCTTCAACAACGGCGCGAGCCCGTTCTGCCCGTTCATCCATCGCTACGACAACACCACCCAGCAGCCCGGACAGGTCTTCTACATCGATACGCCGGTGGTGAATCTCGGATCCCTCAGTACCAGTGGTATCGACTTTACGGCCAATTACAAGCTGCCACACTTCGATTTCGGCAGCTTCAATCCGGGTGATTTCAAGTTGGGGCTGGCCACCAGCTACGTCTCCACCTTCAACAACAACAAGACTCCCGGGTTGCCCGGTTCCACCGTCGACAAGCTGGCCGGAACCTGGAATGCGCAGTTCGGCAATGTCTCGCGTTGGCGCGCGACGGCTACCCTCGGCTGGGCGCTGGGGAACTGGGATGCCCAGTGGCGCACGCGCTACATCAGCGGCGTCACCGCGCTCAATGCGGATTACGCGACCGGCGCAAGCTTGCCAGTCGCATCGGTGGTGTACAACGACGTACAGGTCGGCGTCGCGGTGCCGGGCATCCATACCCGTTTCGACATTGGCGTGGACAACCTTTTCGACAAGCGTCCGCCGCTGATCTACCACAACGGGCAAGGCAACACCGATTCCGCCACCTACGACATGATGGGCACCTACTACTGGGCGCGCGCGACGCTGAAGTTTTGAGCGTCCGCCACCCGGTGCGACTGCAGGACTGGGAGAGGGCACCGCGCAGGCGGTGCCCTTTTTGCGTCCGCTAGAGTGGCGCCATCTCGCAGGGCCGTCTTTGCATGACTGCTTCGGTCACCGCCATCGTCGAATCCATGGCCGCCGCGTGGAATGCGGGTGACACGCAACGCGTGCTGGTGCTGGCCGCGCGGGCTTCCGACGTCGAGGCCGACAATGAAGCGTTCCTCGCGCTGCTGGGCATGGCGCAACAGCAGGCGGGCGATTACGCGCGGGCTGCGAAGACCTTTGAACGATTGACGTGCATCCAGCCGGGTGTTCCGGCGTGGTGGAACAATCTCGGCGAAGCGTGCCGGCAAGCGGGTGACGTGGGTGCGGCGGAACGCGCGCTGTCGAAGGCCAGGTCGTTGGCGCCTGGCAATGCCGACGTGCATTACAACCTTGGCCTGCTGTACATCCAGCAGCAGCGCTGGTCGCTGGCGCGTGGCGTGTTGCTGGATGCGGTACGGCTTGCGCCGGGGTTCATCGAGGCTCGGCTGGAGGCGGCGCATGCCTGCCACGTCTGCGGGGATCTGGAGGGCGAGGAGGCCATGCTGGAGGGCGCCGACGCATGGCCGCCGCAGCCGGCTTCGCAGGCGTTGGTCCTCGCTTCCATCTTGTCAGTCCTGGGACGCCTGGAGATCGCGCTGAAAGTGTTGGCGCAGGCGCGCCTGCCCGAGAGGCCGGCAGCCCACGCCATGCAGCTTCGCATTACGGCGCAGCGCGTCGCGTTGTACGAGCGGAACAATCTCCTGGATCAGGCGCGACGCGAGTTGCAGCGGCTGCCGCTGGATGTCCTCGATGCCCTGGATGCAGGTGAGACCGACACACGCATCGACGTGTGGCGCGCGCACGCGGTGATGGCGCTGCGCGAGCATCGCCCTGCCGACGCGGCCGCGCTCCATCGGCGCGTACTGGAGGTCGCGAAGGATCCGGAGACCGTGGGGAGCGCTGCCTTCGGCCTCGCCACGGCACATGACCGGCAAGGGCATTATCGCGAGGCATGGAGCGCGCTCGAAATTGCCCACGCCGCGCAAATGGAAATCGCACGGCAGGCTGCGCCGGAGCTGTCGGCAGCGACCGGCCAGCCCTTGCCGATGGTGGCGCGCTCCGTCGACGGGCGGGCGTATGCGACCTGGAAACGCTTGGCGAGCCCGTCGATGTTGCGGAGTCCGGTGTTCGTGATCGGCTTTCCGCGCTCGGGAACAACGCTGCTGGAACAGATGCTCGACGCGCATCCGGATTTCCGTTCGATGGACGAGCGCGGCTACATCTACCAACTGATCGAGCGCATGGAACACGCGGGGCAGCGCTATCCCGCCGACCTCGCCAATCTCACCAGAACCGAAACCGACCAGTTGCGCCAGGTCTATGGCAGGCTGGTCGCGCACACCTTGCCGGATCTCGGCCAGCGCCGACTGGTCGACAAGAATCCGCTCAACATGCTGTGCCTGCCGATGATCCTGCGGCTGTTCCCGGATGCGTGCATCGTGCTGTGCATCCGGCATCCGTGCGACGTGCTGCTGAGTTGCAGCATGCAGGCGTTCCGATCGCCGGCGTTCAGGGCGATGTGTTCCTCGCTGCCGCGGCTCGCGCAGGGCTACACGGAGGCGTTCGAACAGTGCCTGGGGCACATCGGGGTGTTCAAGCCGCGTGTCATGGAGTGGCGATACGAGACGGTCGTCGCCGATCCCGGCGCGGCCGTGGCAAGGCTCGGGGATTTTCTGGAAGTCACGGACGCGTCATCCATGATGGATTTCGCCGGCAATGCGCGTCGCAAGCAGTTCATCGCCACACCGAGCTATGCGCAAGTGGTACAACCGGTGAATTCGGCGGCAGTAGGCCGTTGGCAGGCATATCGCGAGCATTTCGAACCGGTGCTGCCGATCTTGCAGCCGTGGATCGAACGCTTTGGTTATGACGCTTGAGAGCCGGCACCTCACGCATCGGAATCGCCGATGGCCGCAACATCCGGGATCTGCCACTTCCCTGTTTCCACGTCGTTGCCACCCGAGGTCGAATGCGTAGCGGACGGTCAGGCTGCCATTGTTCGGCCGGCGAGATGGCATCGGAGCGAAGCAGTCGTTCGGCATGCGCCAGCGCCTGCTGCAGCGAACCGATCGCCGGCGCATTGCAGCGGCAGGCGGAGCCTGGCAGCCATGCAATCGCGGTCAGCATCGCGCATGTGCATGTGCTCCTGCCAGCCACCGTGCTGGGTTCCCGGGCACGCGATCGATCGTCAGCCCGAGCGCGTGGACACCTTGCGGCGCTCGGCCTAGACTCGGGAGCATGCCGCCATGTGCGGCCTGGGTCCGCAGCCGCCGGCACCCGGTCGTTCAGGGTCGAACCCCATGTCCCACGACAACGCGGTCCAGGATCTCGAACACGCGCGCGCGATGTCGCCGCACCGCTATTCGGGCGAGGCCACGCTCGATCTGGAGCGTCGCGCGGTGTTCGCCCAAAGCTGGCAACTGGTGGCGTACCGCGACCAATTGACCGAACCGGGCGACCACGTGGTCGGACAGATCGCGGACGTGCCGATCCTGCTGGTGCGCGGGCAGGACGGCGTCCTGCGCGGCTTCCCGAACATCTGCCGCCATCGCGGCGGGCCGCTCGCGCTGTGCAACGGCAAGGGCCTGCGCGCGCTGTGCTGCAAGTACCACGGCTGGACCTACGAGCTCGACGGCCAATTGCGCGCCGCCACCGAAATGCAGGATGCGCGCGATTTCAACGTCGCGGAGATCCGGCTGCCGCCGCTGCAGGTGCGCGAGTGGCAAGGCCTGGTGTTCATCGCGCTCGATCCAGACGTGCCGGCGTTCGACGAGGTGTACGGGGGCATCGCCGAACGCATCGCGCCGATCGATCTTTCCGCGATGCGCTACTTTCGCCGGATCAACTACGAGATGGCGTGCAACTGGAAGATCTACGTCGAGAACTACGTCGAAGGCTACCATTTGCCGCACGTGCACCCGGGGCTGTCCAAGGCGCTCGACTACCGCAGCTACCACACCGAACTGTTCGAGTGGCATTCGCTGCAGACCTCTCCGTTGCGCGACAGCGGTGTCGGCTACGGCGTCGGCGAGGCGTTCTACTACTTCATTTACCCGAACCTTATGTTGAACATCACGCCGGGACGGCTGCAGACCAACGTGATCCTGCCGCTGGGCCCGAATCGCTGCCGGGTGGTGTTCGATTACTACTACGCACAGGACGAACACACCCAGGCGCGGATCGACGGCGACCAGTCGTTCAGCGATGAAGTGCAGGGCGAGGACGCGGCGATTTGCGAGGCGGTGCAGAAGGGCCTGGCGTCGGGCTACTACTCGCCCGGCCGGCTGAACCCCAAGCGCGAAAGCGGCGTCTGGCATTTCCAGAACCTGATGTGCGCAGCCTACGCGCGCGCGACCGTCGCGTCGCCATGAATCGAACTGGGCTGGGCGGCGCGCCCGCGTCCGAGCCACAGCATTCGGCAGTCGGCGCCCGCGCCGACCGGCGGATCGGCTTCTGGACCTGCACCGCGCTGGTGGTCGGCAACGTCATCGGCATGGGCATCTTCCTCCTGCCCGCCTCGCTCGCGCCATACGGTTTCAACGGATTGGTCGGCTGGGCCGTGGTGATGGCCGGCAGCCTGGTGCTGGCCGCGGTGTTCGCGAAGCTGGCGCGCGTTCTGCCCGATGCCGATGGGCCGTTCGACTACATCCGGCTCACGCTTGGCGAGGTGCCGGCGTACCTGACGATGTGGGCCTACTGGGTCTCGGTGTGGCTGACCAACACCGCGCTCGCGGCCGGTGTGGTCGGCTACATGGAGGCCGTGGTCGGGCCCGGCCATGTGCTGCCTCCGGTGTGGCTGGCGTTGGCGCTGGTGTGGACAATGGTCGTGGTCAACCTGTTCGGCGTGCGCGCCGGCGGCGGCGTGCAGATCGTCACGACGGCGTTGAAGCTGGTGCCGATGGCGGCCGTCATCGCGCTGGGCGCATGGCTGCTGTTCTCGGCGCCGCACAGTTATACCGCGCATCTGCCCAGCACGCCGATTTCGCTGGGCGGCGTGGCGGCCACCGTGACTCTCACCCTGTTCGCGATGATGGGAATCGAATCGGCGACCATGCCGGCGGCCCACGTCGAGAATCCCGGCCGCACGATCCCGCGTGCGACCATGGCCGGCGCGGTGCTGGCGGTGGCGGTGTACGTTCTGGTGTGCACGATCCCCATGCTGCTGATTCCGCAGCACGAACTCGCCGGCGCCAGCGCGCCGTTCTCGCTGCTGATGGACCGCCTGCTCGCGCACGGCAGCGGACGCTGGATCGCCCTGTTCGTGATGGTAAGCGGGCTCGGTGCGCTCAACGGCTGGACCCTGTTGGGCGGCGAGTTGACGCGCACGATGGC
>DASSNC010000130.1:0-5228 GCA_035688305.1 Rhodanobacteraceae bacterium | reverse complement strand
CCCTGATCCTGGGCCTGACCTGGGGTGCGCTGCAGGTGCAGATCACGCTTGCCGGGTTCCTGAATGGCGAAAGCATCTGGTCGAAGGCCCAGAAGCAGGCAGTCGTCGATCTCGATGGCTACGCGTCCAACGGAAACCCATCCGACCTGGAGCATTTCCGGCGAAACTTCGCGATCCTGCAGGCCGACGCGGCGGCGCGTGATGCAATCGCCTCGGGCGACTACGATGTCCGCAAGGTAACCCGCGACTTCCAGGACGGAAGCGTGATCCCGCAGGCGATTCCGGGGATGATCTTCATCCTGGATCATTTCCGTTCGGCGCCGCACATGCGGGAAGCGTTGCATGCGTGGTACTCGGTGAATCCGCAGATTGCCGAGCTCGGCAGCATCGCCACGCGCCTGCAGGCGATGTACGCGACGGCGGCACCGCTGCCGCCGGCCGAGGTCGCCCGGATGCGCCAGCGTATCCGGCAGCTGAACCAGTCCATCGAGCCGCAGGCCAGTGAATTTTCCCTGGAGATCGCGCGTGGTGCGGCCTGGGTCGGGCGGATCCTGTTCCTCAGTGTACTGGGAGCGGCGATCGCCGCCTTGTTGCTGTGGCTGCTGATGGCGCGGCGCGTGCTGGCCGGTATCCGCGGCAGCGAGGAGCGTTACCGCCTGCTGTTCGACAGCGCGCCCGATGCAATCGTGATGGTGGACGAAATCAGTGGTCGCGTGGTCGACGCCAATCGCTCGGCGCGCAACTGGACGGGGCATGATCGCAAATCGCTGATCGGCACCCGTTACGAGGACTTGTTCGAACACGGCATTTCGCGCAGGGGCGCGTCCGGCAGTGGTGAGCTGCGCGGCCGCGATGGCAACGCGCGGCCGGTCGAGACGCAGACCAATACCGTCGTGTGGGGCGACAGGCTGGTTCGCCAGGCCATCATCCGCGACATCTCCGAGCGGGTCGAAGGGGATCGCGCGCGCCGCATCGCGGCCGAGGCGCTGGCCAGCATCAGCGAAGGCGTCATCATCACCGATGCAAAACGGAATGTGCTGTCGTTGAATGCGGCCGCCACCAAGATGACCGGCTTCAGGCAGGAAAAGCTGGCGGGCCGGCGCCTGGAAAACACGCGTACCCTCGCCGATGGCAGCCTGTTGCCGCCAACGATCTGGGACGAGGTCATCGCCGTCGGTCACTGGTCGGGCGAAGTCGTGAGCCACCGTGCCGACGGCAGCACCTACCCCGAGGCGCTGCGGATCAGTACCATCCGTGACGCTGAGCTTCGCGTGCTTTACTACGTGGCGGTGTTCAACGATGTCACGGTAGCCAATGCTGCCCGCCGCCGGCTGGAACAGCTCGCATCGCAAGACACGCTGACTGGGCTGGCAAACCGGGCTTCCTTCGAGCACGACTGCGAAGCGGCCATCGAGCGCGCCCGTGACCGGCACGCCGCTGCGGTGATGTTCATCGACCTCGACGCCTTCAAGTTTGTCAACGACAGCTACAGTCACGCGGTTGGTGATCACCTGCTGAGGCTGGTGGCTGAACGTATCACGCGTCAACTGCGTGATGGGGACATCGCGGGACGCATCGGCGGTGATGAATTCACCGTGTTGCTGCCACAGCTGGGTTTGCGAGAGGACGCTGCCGCCCTGGCCACGCGCATGCTGTCCACGTTGTCCGAACCGTTCCGCGTCGACGAGTACGAGATCGTGGTCAGCGCCAGCATCGGTATTGCCGGTTTTCCGCTGGACGGCGAGGACGCGAAAACGTTGATCGCCAACGCCGACGCGGCGATGTATGCGGCCAAGAGCGAGGAACGCAATGCCTGGCGGTTCTACGTGCCGACGATGCGCGCCGACTCGCGCCGGCGCATGTTGCTGGCCACCGAGTTGCGCAAGGCGTTGCAGCAATCGGAGTTCCGGCTGGCATTCCAGCCCAGCGTGGAGATGGACTCGGGCCGCATCCTGGGTGCCGAAGCCTTGCTGCGCTGGGAACATCCGGACCGCGGCGAGGTGATGCCGGGTGAATTCATTCCGGTAGCCGAGGGCATTGGCCTGATCCATCGCATCGACGAGTGGGTCATGCACGCGGTGTGCGAGCAGATCCACGAGTGGAATCAAACGGGGGTGCCGCAGGTTCGCGTCGCGATCAACGTGTCGGCACGCTGGTTTGCCCATCCGGGGTTCGTGCAGAGCCTTCGGCATGCCTTGCAGGTCAATGCGGTCGAGCCCGAGCGCATCGTGCTGGAAATCACCGAGGGCGCGATGCTGGGTCTGGGAGAGGAAACCCGAAACACGATGCGCGCCCTGGAAGAACTCGGCGTGGCCGTGGCGATCGACGACTTCGGGACCGGCTATGCGTCGATGGCGTACCTGAAACTGCCTGCGGTGAAGCATTTGAAGATCGACCGCTCGTTCATCATGGGTTTGCCTGACAGTGCCGACGATGCGGCCATTACCATTGCGATGGTGGCGATGGCGAAAAGCCTGGGGTTGACGACCATTGCCGAAGGCATCGAGACGGAAGCGCAGCACGAGTTCATGCAGCGCGCGGGTTGCGAGCAGGGGCAGGGTTATCTGTATGCGTATCCGTTGCAGCCAAAAGAGTTCGAACGCATGCTGCGGCCGAAGCATCCGCCTGGCGGGGCGCGGCTCAAGCTGGTGCGCGCCGTGCGCAGTTGAGGGTCGCGCATGACCGGCGTTCGGGCGGCCGTGGGCGGCGCACGCCGCGTGGGATACTGTCGCGCTGATGAAGGCGACGCATGACACAACCCGCATCAACCGTTTGCGGCAGGATTTTGCCGGTGCCGACAGCGTTTGGTTGTTTGGCTACGGCTCGCTGATCTACAAGGTCGACTTCCCGTACCTGGAACGGCGGCCCGCCGCGATCCACGGCTGGTCGCGGCGCTTCTGGCAGGGCTCGCACGATCATCGCGGCACGCCCGCGCATCCCGGCCGCGTGGTGACGCTGGTCCCGGATCCGGGCGCGACGTGCGCGGGCATGGCCTATCGCGTTGCGCCCGCTACGTTTGCGCAACTCGATTTTCGCGAGAAGAACGGCTACCTGCGCTTCACAACCACGCTGGATTTTGGCGCTGGTGCCTCGGCTGAAGGTCTGGTCTATATCGCCACTGCCGACAACGCAGCGTGGCTCGGCCCTGCGGATCCCGCGGACATCGCCCGGCACATCGCATCGGCGATTGGGCCCAGCGGATCGAATCCGGATTACGTTTTCAGCCTCGCACGGGCGCTACGCGAACTCGGCGTCGAAGACCCGCATGTCGTCGCGGTGGAAGCAGGGTTGCGGAAATTGCGCAGCGGTGGCTGACGGATCCGGCTCTCGCCAGGTCACTGTGTCATCAATGCCGCGTGCGCTTGCCTTCGGCCGGATTCATTTCCACGCTGAGCGAAAAGGTGCGTTGCTCGTCGGGCCGGATGGCGCCGACGCCGACCAGCCGCCGGGCGATTTCCTCGCCACGCTCGTTGCGGATCGTGAGCACCATCGAGTATTCCCACGCACCGCTGTCGGCGGGGTTGCGAAAACTGCCCTCCACGCGCAACGGCGTCAGCGCTGCGGGTGCCGGCGCAAGGTCACCGGCTGGCCCCCCGTAGCGCAGCCGGTGATGGCAAGCCGGGCAGACTTGCGAGCTTTCCAGGATGGTCTCGCGGCAGTGCGGGCAGACGCGGGTAGCGCCTGCCGCACCTGCGTTGGGCGCGCTCATTTTGCGGCGCCGTTACCGTTGCCGTTACCGTTGCCGTTGTTCTTCTTGTGGATGTCGGTGACGCCGCCCTTGTCGTCCCAGCCGAACTCGGCCTGACCGCGCATCCGCGAGCCCTTGGCGACGCTGAAGGTCTGCGATTTCACGTCGCCGGTGAGGGCGCCAGTTTGCAGCAATTCGACGTGGACGGCCGATTCGATGTTGCCGATCAGTTCGCCGGCGACGGTGACGCGCTCGGCATGCACGCTGCCGTTGACCTTGGCGCCGTGCTCGATGGTGAGGTCGCCGCGCACATTGATGTCGCCCTTGAAACGACCGGCGATGCGCACGTGGCCGGCGCCTTCGATCTTGCCCTCGATGACGAGGTCGGGTGCAAGCAGCGATTCGGATGCGGAGCGTGCCGGGGCCGTGGTGGTTTCGGCACTGCCATACGAGGCCTTCGGCGCCGCGGCGGGTTCCGCCGTTTCCGGGGCGTCGAAGCGCGCGGGGCTGTAAGCGTCGGAGGGGGATTTCGCGGGTTCTTTCCACAGTGCCATGGCGGTGCTCCGGTTGGGGTCAGGGGAAGGCCGAGCGTACCCCCATTCGCCCCCGATTGGAACCAAAACATGAACCAAATTTCCTGTCCGTTCACGGAATTGTGGATTGCTTCTCTGGTGATGTCTGAGGACTGGTTGGTCGTCTGCCAGCTGCCCGCGGATCATGCTGCAGGCACGTTCAACCGCGCGCGGTGTCGATCGGCAGCCGTGGTGCTTGGGATCACGCATGCAGCTCCCGACGGCAGCGTTGCGCATGCGCGTTGGCACGCGCTAACCCGTTGCCTTTCGCAGCAGCTCGCGAATGCGCTTTTCTTCCGATGCCGTCAGCTTGAGCACAGCAAACGAGGTCGCCCACATCGCGCCGTCGTCAAGCCGCGCGGCATCGTTGAAGCCGAGGGTGAGGTAGCGGTCCTTGAACTTGAACGCGGGTCTGAAGAAGCAGACGACCTTGTCGTCGGAATTGGCGTAGGCGGGCAGGCCGTACCACGTCTTCGGGACGAGTTGCGGCGCGGCAGCGCGTATGAGTTTGTGCAGGCGTGCGCACAGGCTGCGCTCGCTAGCCGGGACCTTGGCGATCGCCGCGATCACTGCCTGCTCGCCGTCGGCGCCACGCCGGGCTTCCTTCAGCTCGCGCGCGCGCTCGCGCAACGCGGCACGCTCGTCGGCGGTGAATCCGGTGGCGGATTTGGGCGTCCTGGTGGGTTTGCTGGGGGTCATGGCTGGATGCCTGCTTCGAAAGCAAACGCGGGTGCTGGATCGTGGCAGATAGTGCAGGGCCACTCAAATCTTGACCTGACTATCCTTGACGCTCAGCTGCGCTGGTTCCCTCTCCCTCCGGGAGAGGTTGCCCCGGTAGGGGCGGGTGAGGGTCCGCACTTGCGCGTGGCCGCCAAGGGCTCGTCGTGCTGAGCCGCGCGACGCCGAACCCTCATCCGGCGCTTCGCGCCACCTTCTCCCGGAGGGAGAAGGAAAAACCAGCTGAAGCT
>DASSNC010000122.1:0-4551 GCA_035688305.1 Rhodanobacteraceae bacterium | reverse complement strand
TCGTCGAGGATGGCCTTCAGGAAGCGCGCGGCTTCGCCGCCGGTGCAGGCGCGGTGATCGAAGGTGAGGCTGATCGGCAGGCGCCGGTGCACTTCGATGCCGCCGATCACGGCGACCACGTCGTGCGAAAGCTTGCCGACGCCGACGATGGCGACGCACGGCGGCACCACCACGACGGTGCCGTAACGGCCGGCAAACATGCCGAAGTTGGAAAGGCTGATGGTGTAACCGGAAAGCTCAGAAGCCGGAATCGAGCGATCCTCGACCTGCGCACGCAGGCGATTGATGCCTTCGCGCACACCGCGGGCGTCGAGCATGTCGGCGTTGCGCAAGGCGGGCACGAACAACCCGTCGGGCGTATCCACCGCCACGCCGAGATCGACATGCGGGTGCTTGGTCAGGGTGAGGTTCTTGCCGTCGAACCATGCGTTCAAGGCCGGCTCGGTCTTGCACGCGGCGACGATCGCACGCACGGTGCGCGCGGTGATGTCCTGCTTGCCCAGCCACTGGTGCAGGTCGGCGTCATCGACGATCGTGGTCTGCACGACCTGCGCATGCGCATCGGCCATCACCCGCGCCATGTTGCGGCGCACGCCTTTCAACTGCTCGGGTTGTCCGGTGGCGGCGACCGTCGGCGGCGTGGTGCGCATCGGCTTGCCGGATTGCGAAACGGTGGTGCGGTGCGCGGCCATCACCGGAGCCGCCGCGGCTGCGGCACGCACGGGCGCCGGTGCGGAACCTGCCGAAGCGCTGCCCGACGCGGCAGCGTTCTTGACGTCCTGCATCGTGACCACACCGCCGGCGCCGCTCGGCGCGACGCGCGTGAGGTCGACCTTCAACTTCCTCGCCATCGCGCGCACCGCAGGCACGGCCTTGACGCCACCGACGCTGGCGGCCTGTTCGACGATCACTTCGTTGCTGCTGACCATCGCGCCGACCACGGTGCCCTCGTCCTCACGGTCGGCGGTCTTCGCGGCTGGCGCTGGCGCTGCCGCCGGAGTTGGCGCATGGTGATGCCCACCCGCCGCGTTCTCGGCGCGCTGCTTGCCCTTGGGATCCAGCTCGAACTCGGCCAGCGGCGCGCCGGTGACGATCACGTCGCCCGCCGCGCCATGTTGCTTCAGCACCTTGCCGGTGAATGGCGAGGGCACCTCCACCACCGCTTTCGCGGTTTCCATCGACACCAGCGGCGCATCCAGCTTGACGCTGTCGCCCTCCTTCACCAGCCATTCGACGATGGTGGCGTCGGGCAGGCCTTCGCCGAGGTCGGGAAGATGGAATGTCTTGTTGTCGGCCATGATGGTTTCCAGTTTCACGGTAAATGCAGCAGCGCCAACGCGACGATTGCCGGCAGCGCTTGCACGAAAAAGACTTTGCGGTTGACGGTCACGGCGCCAAAGATACCGGCGACGATCACGCAGGCAAGGAAAAAGATCTTGACGTGGAAGTTGTTGGCGCACAGGCCCCAGACCAGGCCTGCCACGAGGAAGCCGTTGTAGAGCCCCTGATTCATGGCCAGAACCTTCGATGCGGAGGCGAATTCCGGTTCGAGCCGGAACACCTTGCGACCGAGCGGCTTGTCCCACAGGAACATCTCGAGCACCAGAAACCACGCGTGCAGCAGCGCGACGAGGGCGACGAGGATGTTTGCGGCCAGATGCATGCAGTCGCTCAGCCTGCCGCCAGCGTCTGCTTCGCCGCGGCCACGATGCGCGCGGTGCTGGGCAGCTGCTTCATTTCGAGGCGATACAGCGGCGTGTGGATATCCCAACCGGTGACGCGCACCACTGGCGCCAGCAGGTCGTACAGGCATTCCTCGACGATGCGCGCAGCGACTTCGGCGCCGAAACCGGCGGTCTTCGGTGCTTCCTGCACGATCACGCAACGGCCGGTCTTCTGCACCGATTCGGCGATGGTGTCGAAATCCAGCGGCGTCAGCGTGGCCAGGTCAATCACTTCGGCGCTGATGCCTTCCTTCGCAAGTTGGTCGGCGGCTTCCAGGGTTTCCTTCACCTCGGCGCCCCAGGTCACCAGCGTGATGTCGGTGCCATCGCGCAGCACGAAGCAGACGTCGAGCGGCAGCGCTTCGCCATCGTCCGGCACCTCTTCCTTGTACTGGCGATAGATGCGCTTGGGTTCGAAGAACACCACCGGATCCGGATCGCGGATCGCGGCCAGCAGCAAGCCGTAGGCGCGCGCAGGCGAAGACGGCAACACCACGCGCAGGCCCGGCACGTTCGTGAACAGATGCTCGTTGGCTTCCGAATGATGTTCCGGTGCGTGGATGCCGCCGCCCCACGGCGCGCGGAACACCGCCGGGCACGTCAGCCGGCCGCGCGTGCGGTTGCGCATGCGCGCAGCGTGGCAGCAGATCTGCTCCATCATCGGATAGATGAAGCCTTCGAACTGCGCCTCGGCGATCGGCTTCATGCCTTGTGCGGCGAGGCCCACGGTCACGCCGGCGATGGTGGTTTCATCCAGCGGCGTGTCGAACACGCGCCACTCGCCGAATTTCTCGTGGAGGCCCGCGGTGGCGCGGAACACGCCGCCGTTGACGCCCACGTCTTCGCCCAGCACCACGACCGACTTGTCGTGCTTCATTTCGTAGGCGAGGGCCTGGGTAACGGCTTCGATCAGGGTAATTGCTGCCATTTATCGTCTCCAGTAGGAGCCTGCGCGCAGGCGACCAGTCGCGAGCACGCTCGCCCCTACAAAGTTCATTGATGCGGTTCGAGGGAAATCGCTTCGTCGCGCTGCTTCACCAGGTCGGCCGGCAATTCGGCGAAGGTGTAATCGAACATCGCGGTGACCGGTTGTGCCTTGGTTTCCAGGTACGTATTCACCTCGTTGTCCATCCAGTCTTCGCACTCGGCCTGGTACTTTTCTTCCTTCTTCTTGTTCCAGACCTTCTTGCCCTCCAGCCATGCACGCAGGCGCACCACCGGGTCCTTCTTCCACGCGTCTTCGACTTCCTGCTTGCCGCGGTAGCGGCGCGCGTCGTCGGCGGTGGTGTGGTCGCCGAGGCGATAGGTGACGCACTCGACCACGCTGCCGCCCTCGCCCTTGCGGGCGCGTTCGACCGCGTCACCCATGGCCTTGCGCACCGCGATGATGTCGTTGCCATCGACCTGGATGCAGAACAGGCCAGCGGCGATGCCCTTCTGCGCCAGGGTCTTGGCGCCCGACTGGATCTTGCGCGGCACCGAGATCGCCCACTGGTTGTTGACGATCGCCGCGACCAGCGGCAGGTCCCGCGCACCGGCCACGTTGATCGCGCCGTAGAAGTCGGCCTTGGAGGAACCGCCATCGCCGATGGTGCACACCGCGACGCGCTTTTCCTTGCGGATCTTGAAGGCCAGCGCGGAGCCGGCAGCGTGCAGGCATTGCGTGCCGATCGGCACCGACCACGCGAAGTCGTGCTTGGCCGGTTCGTTTGGATAGTCGTTGCCGCGCTCGTCGCCGCCCCAGTACATGTACACGTCACGCGGGCGCACGCCGCGATAAAGCTGCGCGCCGTACTCGCGGTAGCTGGGCGCGAACACGTCTTCGGGCTTCAGCGAAGCGCCGATGCCGACGTGGGTGGCCTCGTGGCCGAGGCACGAGGCGTAGGTACCGAGCTTGCCGGTGCGCTGCAGCGCGATCGACTTGGTGTCGAACACGCGGGTCGACACCATCAGCTTGTACAACTCGACCATGTAGTTGAGGTCTTCGGCGAATTTCGGCAGATCCTTGCGGACCGCCTTGCCGGCGGGATCGAGGTATTGCAGGTATTCGATTTCGAACTTGGCGGCGATGGCCACGGGCTTCTCCAGCTGGGTCGGTTCGATGCGGCTGCCCGTCGCGGCGTGCAGCCGTTGCGCTCGCAACGCGTGCAATCCGTGCAAGCAGGCCGCCTATTATCGCATGTGATCGGCGCCCACTACAGGCATTGCAATACGCACGCGCATGTTGCAACGCAGCACGCGCTGCCGGTCATGCGTTTGATCCCGATCAGCGCGCACCCGGCGCGCACCGGCAACCATGCAACGCGCGGCGCACTTTCGGGATCGTCCACCCTCGGGGCTTCGCTGAACCGGTACGCCACGTGGTCGTTCCCGGATGATGAGCACCAGAACGGCCTTCCGTGGTCTGACGTTTCCACATCGTTTTTGCGATCATCCCTGATCGCGGCTTCGCTAAACTGTGTGATCCGTGGCGGCATCCTGCAATCCTTCAGATCGCCTCGGCCATCCATGGCCTGACTTTTCCACAACGTTTTTGCGATCATCCCTGATCGCGGCCTCGCCGAACCTACATGCCACGTGTCCCGTCCGGCATCACGAACACCAGAACGGCCATCCATGGCCTGACTTTCCACAACAGCCGCTCCGCACACACCACTGGATTTCCATGACTGACAGCAACCGCCGTGAACTCGAAGCGGGCATCCAGCGCGACCTCGAAGGTCGCATGACCTACGCCAGCTACCTCAAGCTCGACACGCTGCTCGCGGCGCAGCGGCCGGTGTCGGATCCGCCGTACCACGACGAGATGCTGTTCATCGTGCAGCAC
>DASSNC010000093.1:0-11756 GCA_035688305.1 Rhodanobacteraceae bacterium | reverse complement strand
TCCTGCGCATCAGGCCGCTCGTCGGTGTCGACGCTCATGCCTGCTGCACCCGCACGCCGGGCGTCAGTGGCGCCGGTTCAGCAGGCGGCCGATCAGCCAGCCAGCCGCCAACGCAATCGCCACCGACTGCACGGGTTTTTCGCGCACGAAATCGCGCACGGTTTCCAGCGCCTCGTCACCGCGGTCGCGCAGTTGCCCGGCCTTTTCGGCGGCGCGCTTCGCCCCGCGTGCGCTGGCGTCGGTGGCGCGATGCAAGCCGGACTCGACATGGTCGGCCGCGGCGTCGAGCTTCTCCTTGGCGCCACCCACCACACTGCTGGTGCCTTCCTTGAAGCGCGCTGCGGTGCGTTCGATGCGTTCGTGGGAGCTGTTGCGGGCTTCATCCTGGGTAATGTCAGTGACCATCGTGGTCTCCTTGGGTTGCGGGTGCCGTGCTCACCGCACGGCGGGGTTCAGGCTGTAGGTGCCGATGATTTCGGCGGTGTCCAGACTGTGACCGCGCAACGCAGCCTGCAGTTCCGCCCAACCGAATTGCGCGGGCAGGTCGTCCAGCCTTGCTGCGTCCAGCGCGAACACCCTGAAACAGTACCGGTGCAACAATGAATCGTTCCATGGCGGGCACGGGCCGTCGTAGCCGAACCAGTCCCCCGCCATCTCCGGATCGGACGCGAACCAGCCGGTGTAATCGTTGCGGCCCTGGCGCGAACCGGCCGGGCCACTGGGTTTGCGCTTGCCGTGCGGGGTAATGCCGTCGCTGCAGGCGCCGGCTGCGATCTCCGTGGTCGCCGGCGGAATGTCGATCATCAACCAGTGCGCGAAATCGACCCGCGGCAGGTCGGCCGGCACCGTGCGCCCCGCCTGGTTCACGTCGTCGCCGCGGCTGGGCACGTCGATGTCGATGCACACCAGCGCGAAGGATTGCGTCGCCGCCGGCGCGCCGCTCCATGCAAGATGCGGATTGCGGTTTGGCGCAAACACGCACGGCTCGCCGGCGTCACCGGGCTTGCCGAAGGCGAACTCGGCGGGAATGCGGGCGTTGTGTTCAAAGCTGTTGCTGCGGATTTGCATGACACGACCTCTGGATTGCATTGGCGGAAAGTGGAAAAGCGCTTTGACCACGGATTTGCACGGATTGAACACGGATAAAACTTGATCCGTGATTATCCGTGTTGATCTGTGGTCATTCTTCTTTACACCACAAGCATCAGGGCTGACACGGACCCTTCACATCGTCATGGACGTTGGTAGGTGACACGGTAAATCACCCCGTTGTCATCGTCGGACACCAGCAGGCTGCCGTCGCGCAATGGTTGCACGTCCACCGGCCGCCCGAGCGTTTTCTGGCCGTCAAGAAAACCGGTGAGAAATGGCCGCGATGAAATCACCTTGCCGTCCTTGCCGACGTGCACGACCATCACCCGGTAGCCTGATTTGCGCGAGCGGTTCCACGAGCCATGCTCGGCGATGAAGATCGCGCCGTCGTAGGCAGCCGGAAACATCCGCCCGACGTAGAAGCGCATGCCCAATGCCGCCACGTGCGCGCCCAGCCGCAACGCCGGTTGCGCGAATTCGCGGCACGCGTGCTGTTTGCCGAATTCCGGATCCGGCACGTTGCCGGCATGGCAATACGGATAGCCGAAGTTCTCGCCCAATTTGTCCACGCGGTTGAGCGTGTCGGCCGGGATGTCGTCACCCATCAGGTCGCGGCCGTTGTCGGTGAACCACAGTGTGTGCGTGCCGGGCTGCCAGTCGAAGCCGACCGAATTGCGGACGCCGGTGGCGACGGTCTGCCAATCCGTCCCGTCGGGATGCATGCGCAGGATCTTCGCGAAATCCGGGCCGGGATCGCAGATGTTGCACGGCGCGCCGACCGGCACGTACAACTTGCCATCGGGGCCAAACGCGATGAATTTCCAGCCGTGGTGGGTCTTGTCCGGCAGCTTGTCGGTCACGACGATGGGCTGCGGCGGATCGGCGAGGTGCTGTTCGATATCCGGGAACTTCAGGATCCGGCTGACCGCCGATACGTACAAGGCGCCGTCACGGAAGGCGACGCCGACCGGCATCTGCAGGCCCTTCGCGATCACGTACACGTGCTCGGCGCGGCCGTGCGCATCCATGCCGGTCAGCGCATACACCTTGCCTTCGCGGAACGAACCCACGAATACCGTGTCGTGGTCGCCCAGCGCCATTGCGCGCGCGTTCGGCACCGAGTCGCTGTAAACCGCAACGTGGAAACCCGCGGGCACATGGAGCTGGGGCGTCGCGGCGAATGCGGCAGACGCCGCGGCGAACGCGGCCAGCAGAACCAGTCCCGGCAGGATCTTCAAGCGTGCCGACGCGAACATGCCAGACTCCAGCATCCGGACGGAGTCCCAGCTTAGCGAAAGCTTCGTTACGGAAAAGCGAACGCGCTGCGGGCCGGGATCAAACCCCTGCGTCCAGCACCGCGAAGGCCTCGGCCAGGGCCTCGCGATAATGCGCGGCGTGCCCGTTCGCGAAACTCGTGGGCAGACCGCCGCGGCCGGTCGTGGATGCGCGTGCGGCCGGCCCCAGCACCAGCGGGTCGATGCCGAGGAATGCGCCGAGTTGGGCGCGCGCGGCTTCGCCGGCCGGCGCCAGCAATGCATCCGGATCGACGCGCAAGCTGGGTAGCAATTCGGCGGCGGCGGCAAGGTGCGTCGCGGCGAGGCGCAGCCAGCGCGCACCGGCCAGCGGATCGGACAGTGCGAAGCCCTGCAACCAACCAAAGCCCAGCCAGTTCAGCAACTCGTCGTCGGGATCACGCTGTACCAGCAGCAAACGGACACCCGGCAAGGCGCGCTGCACGGCCGGCACCACGCGCGCGTCCAGCAACGGAACCCAGTCGACCACTTGCGTGGATTCGGGCAAATCGAGGCGCTTCAGCGCACGCCGGTAACCCCGCGCCAAACGCGCCAGCGCAGCCTGGTTGAGCGGCTGCAGCAGCTGTCCATCGAACGCCGCATTGACAAAATCCGGCGCGCCACCACGGCGGTCGCGGCGCACGGAACAGCCGGGCTGTTCGGCCAGCAGGGTTGCAACCTGCTCCACGCCGGAGCCCGGCAGGCCGCACAGAAGCACCGGCGGCGTGTCGCCTGCGGTGGCCAACGCCGGCTCGGCGGCAAGCTGGCGCAGCATCGCAATGTCGGGCTCGTCCAGCACCGGCAAATTCGGCAGGTCGAGGTCCTTGCGCGGCGCGGCCAGGAAGGCCTGCACCGCATCTGCCCATTGTTCCAGCGCATCGTAGGCCAGGCCCAGCAGCCGCTGGCGGCGGCGCGGCAAATTCGGCGGCGTTCCGGCAAATTGGCTATCGTCGATCCGCTGCAGACGTTGTACCGCGGCCGCGGGATCGCCCGCCAGCAGCGCACCGCGCGCACGCAGCATGGCGATCGCGGGCCGTGGCGACGCGGCGGCACGCTCGGCCAGATCCAGCGCCTCGCGTGTGCGCCCGGCGCGATCAAGCGCCAGGGCATGTTGCGCCTTCAGTTCGACGTCATCGGGCCAGCGTGCCTCGGCCGCTTCCCAGACCGCGAGCTCATCGTCATGACGCGCGCCCTGCGCGAACAGGTTCGCCAAAGCCGTGTACACACGCACGCCGTCGGGGTGCGCGGCAATGTGGCGACGCAGATCTGCAATTGCCTGCGCGACTCGGCCGCTGCGCGCGAGCGCGTCGGCGCGCCGGATCGCGGCGGGATGCAGATGCGGCTGCACCCGCAAGGCCGCGTCGTACTCGGGAATGGCGGCATCAAGATTGCCGCCAAGCCGGGCGATGTCGCCCATGCCCGTGTGCGCCGCACCCACCTGTTCTCCGCGCGCAAGCAGTGCCTGGAAAATCGCCAGGGCCTCGGCGGTTTCACCCTTGCGCAGATGCAACTCGCCGCGCATCGCCAACGCGAGCGGGTAATCGGGCTTCACCGCCAGGGCATTGTCGACCGCCCTTGCAGCGAAGTCGTTCATGCCTTGATCCAGCATCGCCTGCGCGTAGCTGGTCTGGATCAGCGGATCGGTGGGTGCCAGTTCGGCGGCCTGGGTCAGCCATTGCAACGAGCGCTCGGAATCGCCGCGCATCCCCGCGATATTGCCGAGCCCGGTGATGGCCTGCACGTCATTCTCGTCCGCGCGCAACGCCACCTTGAAGTGTTCTTCGCCAGCGGCGAGGTCACCACGCAACAACGCAACCTGACCAAGCCCCGAGTGTGCCGAAGCCAGGTTCGGATTCAACATGCGCGCCTGGTCGTACGCGGCGGCCGCCTCGTCCAGCGCGCCCTCGCGCAGGTGCAATTCGCCGAGCGCGTATTGGCGGGCGGCGTTGTCGGGATCCAGCGCACAGGCACGCTTCACCAGTTGCAGCGCCTCGGGCAGATCGCCGCGCTGGCCACGCAGGATGCCCAGCAGCTGCAGCAGTTCGGCGTCATCCGGGCTCGCCGCCAGCAATTCCCGATAGCCCTGTTCGGCTTCGGCGAGACGGCCGGCGCGGTGCAACTGGATGGCATCTTCAAGCATGTGGTGGGTTCCCGGGCGAGCGCGCATTATGCCTGCGGCAGAGACGCGATCGCCGCAAACCGTTGCAACACAAAATCTTCGGCATAGCTGTCCAGCCGCCAGTTGCGGATCAGGCCGCAGTGCCCGCCGCATTCGGTAATGGTCACGTCCACGCAGTCCGGCACGGCCAGGCCGTCGAGGTCGGACGCCGGACACACCGGATCATCCGCGGTGGCAAGGATGGACGTCGGCACCGTGAGCTTCGCGAGCCGGCCGTCGGCCAGCGAATAGCCGTCCAGGTAATTGTCGAGGCTGCCGAAATCGGTATGCCGCAGCACCAGCGCTGCGGTGAGCGAACGCAAGGTGCCATGCAGTTCGTCGCGCGTGAACAGCTCGGTGTCCGGGAACAGGCGCTGCTTGGTGCGCAACGAGCGCGTCCACTTCCACATGAAATAATCCTGGTACATGCGCGGTGCGTGTTCGAGCTGGAACAACCCCGCGTGCGGATTGATCACCGGGCACACCGCGATTGCATGCGCGAGTTCGATGCCGGCCGCCGGCGCGGCCAGCGCGGCCCTGACGGCAAAGTTGCCGCCCAGCGAAAAACCGGTAAGCGTCAACGGATGTTGCGGCCAGCGTTGCGCAATCGCGCGCAGGGCGCCGACGACTTCGTCGATCCGGCAGGAATGGAAGATCTCCCGATTCAAGGCGTGCGAGCCACCGTGGTCGCGGAAGTTGAGCCGGAACACGTCCCAGCCGGCTTCGAGCAGGCGTGCGCCGGTGCGCAACAGGTAAGTCGAACGCACGCTGCCTTCCCAGCCGTGCAACAACACGGCGAGACCGCGCGGCTGCGGCAGGATGTTCTGCGCGGTATGGCAACCAGTCAGGCGCACGCCCCCGCCACAGTCGAGCGTCACCCACTCGGCATCACGCTCCAGTCGGCGCGCGCCAGGGCCACGCAGGCGCCGGCGCAACGAACTCGACGCCAGCATCGATTGCAGGTGCGGGTTGCGCAGCAAACGCGGCGGCTGATAGTGATCGCGATCCGGCGCCCTCATGCGGCGATGCCCAGCACCTGCGCGATTTCCGCGCGCGCGGCCTCGGCCATGCGGCGGCGGCCGCCCTCGGGATCGAACACCACCGGCGGCAGGAAATGCACTTCGGCGGTGAGCGAGCGCGTCGCCAGCACCCGCAGCACGTTGTGCAGGAAACCCTCGCCCTTGGTGAACAACATGTCGAGCGCCGGCTCGCCGTTGCGCAGGTAGCGCAGCGCCACCGGCTGCACCGGCGCGCCCGCGTCCAGCGCCGCCTGCAGGATGCGCGCGTGGAACACTTTCAGGGTGCCGGCCGGTGCCGTGCCACCTTCCGGAAAGGCCGCGATGCTGCGCCCGGCGCGCAGGCGTTCACTCATCACCGCCATCACCGCCGCCATCGAGTTGGTGTTGCCGCGTTGATGGAAGATCGTGCCGCCGCGGCGCGCCATCCAGCCAACCAGTGGCCAGTGGCCGATCTCGGCCTTGGCCACGAAGTCCGCCGGGCGTTGCGAATGCAACACCGTGATGTCCATCCACGAACCGTGGTTGGCCACGAACATCACCGGATCGTGCAGCGGTTCGCCGACCTTCACCACTCGCACGCCGAACAGGCGCAGGAACACCCGCGACCAGTTGCGCAGCAGCGCCGCGCCGGCGGTGCCGGGACGCGGGCCGTGCGGCAGCAGCGGAATTGCCATGAGGCAACCGGCCACCACCAGCAACGCCATCAGTGGAATCCGCCAAAGGCAGCGAAGCATTCCCAACTTATTTCGGCCCGGCGTTGCCGCCGCGCCCCCGCAAGTTTCGATCGCGCAACTGTAGCGTGACAACGGCCCCCGGCGCAGGCCCCGCGCGATCGGCATAAACTGATGGGGCATCGACACGAGACGAGATCGCCATGAGCTCCACGCCCAAACGCGTCGAACACCAGCAGACCGACAAGGGTTACATCCCGGTCTACGCCACCGGCATCGTCGAACAGCCGTGGGCCGACTACACCGCCACCGATCACGAAGTCTGGGCCACCCTGTTCCGGCGCCAGCGCGGCGTCCTGCAGGGCCGCGCGCACGACGAATTCCTCGCCAACCAGGAACGCTTCGGAATGTCGCCGGACACCATTCCGAAGTTCGCGGATTTGAACAAGGTGTTGCAGGCCGGCACCGGCTGGGAAGTCGTCGGCGTCGAAGGCCTGCTGCCCGACGACGTGTTCTTCGACCACCTCGCCAACCGCCGCTTCCCGGTCAGCTGGTGGATCCGCAAACCCGAGCAACTCGATTACCTCGCCGAACCCGACCTGTTCCACGACCTCTTCGGCCACGTGCCGATGCTCTTGAACCCGGTGTTCGCCGACTACGTGCAAGCGTATGGCAAGGGCGGCGTGAAGGCTTTCAAACTCGGCCCCGATGCGCTGCAGAACCTGACCCGCCTGTACTGGTACACCGTCGAATTCGGCCTGATCAACACGCCCGATGGCGTGCGCATCTACGGTTCAGGCATCGTCAGCTCCAAGGGCGAATCGATCTACAGCCTGGAATCCGACGCCCCCAACCGCATCGGCTTCGACCTCGAACGCATCATGCGCACGCGTTACAAGATCGACACCTACCAGCGCACGTATTTCGTGATCGAGAGCTTCGAGCAACTGATGCGCGCCACCGACCCGGATTTCACCCCGATCTACGCGCGCCTCAAGGGCCTGCCCGATTTTCCCGCCGGCGAACCGCAGCCCGGCGACAAACTGTTCCATCGCGGCACCGGCGAGGGCTGGGACAAGGCCGGCGACGTGTAGGTTGCGCTGAGCTGCCCTTCGCGAAAGCCCAACGTTGCCCAAGCGCGTAGGTTGGGCTGAGCTGCTCCTCGCGAAGCCCAACGTGATCCAAGTGTGTAGGTTGGGCTGAGCCGCTCCTCGCGAAGCCCAACGTGATCCACCGCCCCGCGCGCCGGGTTTTTCCGGAACCCGGGTCAACCCAACCTGCGCACCCGCCGCCAAACGCGGCGTGTCGCTGCGCTGGCAAGCCGCGCGCGAAGCCGGGACAATGGGCATTCCGTTTGTGGATGCCGCCCATGAAGCCCGATTTCCAAAGACCCGTATCGTTGACCCAGTTCCTGACCGAAGAACGCCGGGCGGGCTTCGGCGACACCGACCTGATCCAGCTGCTGGAAATCGTCGCACGCGCCTGCAAGCGCATCGCGGTGGCCACCGGCAAGGGCGCGCTGGGCGGCGTGCTGGGCGAAGCCGGCACCGGCAACATCCAGGGCGAGGCGCAGAAAAAACTCGACGTGATCTCCAACGAGATCCTGCTCGATGCCAACGCCTGGGGCGGCCACCTCGCCGCCTGCGCGTCCGAAGAGATGGAGCACCCGCAGCAGATTCCGGACGCCTATCCGCGCGGCGGCTATCTGCTGCTGTTCGATCCGCTGGATGGCTCCTCCAACATCGACGTCAACATCTCGGTCGGCACGATCTTCTCGGTGCTGAGGCGTCCGGGCGGGCACCGCGGCCACGTCGATACCTCCGAATTCCTGCAGCCCGGCACCAACCAGGTCGCCGCCGGTTACGTGGTGTATGGCTCGTGCACGCTGCTGGTGCTGACACTCGGCCACGGCACCCACGTGTTCACGCTCGATCGCGAGGCCGGCAGCTTCATCCTCACGCGCCGCGACGTGCAGATTCCGGAAGACACCTCCGAGTTCGCGATCAACATGTCCAACCAGCGCTTCTGGGAAGCGCCGATGCAGCGCTACGTCGCGGACCTGCTGGCTGGCAAGACCGGCCCGCGCGAGCGCGACTTCAACATGCGCTGGGTGGCCTCGATGGTCGCCGACGTGCATCGCATCATCACCCGCGGCGGCACCTTCATGTACCCGCTTGATGAAAAGGTGAAATCAAAAGGCGGCAAGCTGCGCCTGATGTACGAAGCCAACCCGATGAGCTTCATCGTCGAGCAGGCCGGCGGCGCGGCCAGCACCGGCCGCCAGCGCCTGCTGGAAGTCGTGCCCCAAGGCTTGCACCAGCGCATACCGGTGATCCTCGGCTCGAAGAACGAAGTCGCGACGGTGGTGCAATACCACACGACCGCGTAGGTTGGGCTGAGCGGCTCTTTGCGAAGCCCAACGCGCACTCGCGCCATCGTTGGGCTTCCTCCGGATGAAGCCCGGAGTCAACCCAACCTACGCCCTGCTTCATCCGCGTCTGTCCGCGTAAATCCGCGTCCAAAGCTTTTGAATTCGTAGGTTGGGCTGAGCGGCTCCTTGCGAAGCCCAACGCGCCCTCGCACCATCGTTGGGCTTCCTCCGGATGAAGCCCGGAGTCAACCCAACCTACGCGCTGCTTTATCCGCGTCTGTCCGCGTAAATCCGCGTCCAAAGCCTTTGAGATCGTAGGTTGGGCTGAGCGGCTCCTTGCGAAGCCCAACGGTGGCCATGATTGTTGGGCTTCCTCCGGATGAAGCCCGGAGTCAACCCAACCTACGCGCTGCTTCGTGCCCAACCGCCGCAAAAGATGCGGCTGAATCCGCGCCAATCCCGTCGGGCCTTCCGGCCCTCCTACACCCGCCCGGTCACCGGTATCAGCGCGCCGGTCATCGCCGACGATGCATCGGACAACAGGAACACGATCACGTCGGCAAGCTGCGCGGGCTTCACCCACTTGTCGAAATCCGCCTTGGGCATGTCGCGGCGATTGGGCGGCGTGTCGAGGATCGAAGGCAGCACCGCGTTGACGGTGATGCCGCGCGGCTTCAACTCTTCGGCCAACGCTTCGGTCAAGCGCAGCACGCCGGCCTTGGACGCGGTGTAGGCGCCGACCCCCGCGCCCGCCTTCAACGCCGAGGCCGCACCGATGTTGACGATGCGCCCGCCGTCCGGCAGATGCGCGAGCGCGGCCTGGCTGGCCGCCACTGCGGTGCGCACGTTCACGCGATAAAGGAAATCCCAGGTTTCGGCGCTGCCGTCGGCGAGCATTTCAAACCGGAAAGTGCCGGCGATGTTGACCAGCGCGTCCAGCCCGCCCAGCGCCTTGGCCGCAGCGTCGATGGCGGTCTTCGCCTGCGCGCTGTCGGCCAGATCCACCCCACCGAATGCGTGCGCGCCGTGCGTGTCGGCGGGCGCATCGGCGCGGTCGATCGCGGCAACCTGCGCGCCCGCGGCGAGGGCGGCCTGCACCACGGCGGCGCCGAGCGATCCGAAGGCACCGGTAATGGCGACGCGTTTGCCTGCGAGTGACATGGCGATTCTCCTCGGGCGCCGTGGCGCCGGATCATGAAGGGGTGACTGGGGAGCATATCGCCGGCCGCCCCGGCGATGTAACCCCGGGCCGCCAGCCAGCGAATGGGATTGGAGGTAAGCTCATGCGGTCACCGGATCGCGCGGAGTGCAAGCAGGCATGGCCAGCATCCCCGAAGACGCAATCACAAGCGCACCCGCCGTGGTGCCGGCGCGCACGCCACGCCGCGTGGTGTATCGGCACACCCTGCCGCTGCGGATCATGCACTGGATCAACGCGATCTGCCTGCTGGTCCTTTTGGGCAGCGGCCTGCAGATTTTCAACGCGCACCCGGCGCTGTACTGGGGCCAGCACTCGAATTTCGAGCGTCCGTGGCTCAGCACCACCGCGACCCAGTCTGCGGACGGCACCCTGCACGGCTGGACCACGCTCGGCGCGCACCGCTTCAACACCACCGGCGTACTCGGCGTCTCCAAGGTGGACGGGCAAACCACCGTGCGCGGTTTTCCGGCGTGGGCGACGATCCCCGGCCCGCAATGGTTGTCGATGGGGCGCGCCTGGCACTTCTTCTTTGCGTGGCTGTTCGTGATCAACGGCGTGCTCTTCGTCGCCTACGCGCTGTGGACACGGCATCTCACCCGCGACCTGATTCCGGCGAAGCGCGACTGGCGCGGCATCGGCCGCTCGATTATCGAGCACGCCTTGCTGCGCCACCCCAAGGGCGAAGCCGCATTGCGCTACAACGTGTTGCAGCGGCTGGCGTATCTGGGCGTGATCTTCGTGCTCGGCGGCGGCGTGGTGCTGATGGGCCTGGCGATGTCGCCGCGCATGGATTCGGTGCTCGGCTGGCTGGTGGACCTGGTCGGTGGCCGGCAATCGGCGCGCAGCATCCACTTCTTGTGCGCCTGGGGCTTCGTCGCGTTTTTCCTGATCCACATCTTCGAGGTGATCGTGACCGGGCTAGGCAACAACCTGCGGTCGATCATCACGGGACGCTATGCCATTCACGAGGACGCCCGCGATGAAACTAATAAATAAACGCCGCCGCTTCCTGCGCGATGCACTGGCGCTGACCGGCGCGGTGGCGGTCGCCGGCTGCGACAAGCTTTCCCAAACCGACTGGGTGCCCAAGGTGCTGGGCAGCGCGACCGCGCTCAGCCACGCGGCGCAACGTACGTTGTCGCGCGATGCACTGGTGCGCGAATACACCGAAGCCGACATCTCGCCGGTGTTTCGTCCCAACGGCAGCACCAATCCGCAGGCGCCCGCCTACCGCGCGTTGGCCGCGAACGATTTTCGCGATTACAAGCTGGCAGTCGGCGGGCTGGTGGCGAACCCCTTGTCGTTGTCGCTGGCGGCCTTGCAGAAACTGCCCCACCGCACCCAGATCACCCGCCACGATTGCGTGGAAGGCTGGAGCGTGATCGGCAAGTGGACCGGCGTGCAGTTGTCGCACGTGTTGAACATGGCGCAGCCGACCAAGGCCGCGCGCTACGTGGTGTTCCGCTGCTACGACGCGATGGACGATGGCGCCGAGTACTACGAATCGCTGGGCTTCGACGACGCCCGGCACCCGCAAACGCTGCTGGCGTGGGCGCTGAACGGCAAGACGCTTCCGATCCCGAACGGCGCGCCGTTGCGCCTGCGGGTGCCGCGCCAACTCGGCTACAAGATGGCCAAGTACCTGCGCCGCATCGATCTCGTCGCTTCACTAAAGGGCATCGAAGGCGGGCGCGGCGGTTACTGGGAAGACCAGGGCTACCAGTGGTACGCGGGGATCTGATCCTGAGGTTTCCCCACGTTTTTCCACGCTGCGCCAGGGACAAGCCCTCTCCCCCGCGCCGCTTGCGGGGGAGAGGGTTGGGTGAGGGGGCGGGGCTTGATCGTTCAACGAAAGCGCATTCAGAGCGAAGTAAGCCGGTCCGCGCTTGGGCGTTGACCGAGTATTCCGCAAGCAGCTGGCTGTTCGCCCCCTCACCCCAGCCCTCTCCCCC
>DASSNC010000087.1:0-6031 GCA_035688305.1 Rhodanobacteraceae bacterium | reverse complement strand
GCGCGAGCGCCATCGCCAACAGTGCGATCACGGCGGAGCAAACGATCGGCGACACTCGAACGAAGGGCATGCGGACGACCTCGATGACGGAACGGAATATCACGCGATCGTACCGCGCCGAAACCCGCGCCGCCCGTGCCGGCCGCATATAGAATTCACGAATGAAGCTCGATGAAGCCGCTGCGCCGCCTGTTGAACCCCCTGCATTGACCCGGACCCGCTCTTTGCGCCGCGACGACACGGAACCAACGTCGCTCGTGCTCGCCGCCGACGTGGGTGGCACGCACGCGCGCATCGGCCTGCTCCAGACCCGGCCGGGTGCGCAGCCGCAGCTCGACATGCTGGCCAGTCACGCGTACGAATGCGCGAAGTGGCCGGGGCTCGGCGAAATCCTGGAAGATTTCATGGCCCACTACGCGAACCCGCGGCACGGCATCGCGCGCTGCGCGCTGGCGGTGGCCGGTTACCTGCGTGGCGACGAACTCATTGCCGAAAACCTGCGCTGGCCGGTGCGGCTTTCCGAACTGCGCGCGCGCCTGAAGCTGCAACGTCTCGACATCGTCAACGACTTCGAAGCGCTGGCCTGCGGCACCCGGTTCCTTTCGAAGTCCGCCAGCATCGCGGTGATCGAGGCGCAGGGCACGACCGGGCCGACCGTGGTGGTCGGGCCGGGAACCGGGCTCGGTTGCGCGGTGCTGTTGCCGAATGGCGACGCGCCGCTGGTGATGCCAAGTGAAGCCGGCCACGTCGCACTTGCGCCCGGCAACGATCGCGAGATCGAAGTCCTGCGTCGGCTCGGCCGCGACCGCGCCTACGTGCACATCGGCCACGTGCTGTCCGGTCCGGGCCTGGTGAACCTGTATCGCGCGCTGGCGGAAATCGGAGGCGCGCATGCAATTCACACCGAACCAGCGGCGATCAGCGCGGCGGCGGTGTCTGGCAAGGATTTGCTCGCGCGCCAGGCGCTTTCGATGTTCTGCGCGCTGCTCGGCAGTTTCACAGGCGATCTTGCGGTGATGTTCAAGGCCGGTGGTGGCGTATACCTCGCCGGCGGCATCCTGCCGTTCATCCGCGACTTCCTGCTCGCCAGCGAATTCCGCGCGCGCTTCTTCAACAAGGGCGTGATGCGCGATTTCCTTGCCAACGTGCCCGTGAGGCTGATCGAGCACGGCCAGCTTGGCGTGTTCGGCGCCGCGGCAATGGAAATCAAAGCCACCGCGTATACCGGCTGAGCCCCTGTTCTGTCGTCATTCCGGCTGAGACCGTGCATCAGTCCGCAATGCTTGCCGGTTGCCCAAACGACGGCGGCCGATCTTTCGGCGATGCGCCGAATTGCTTGTTCGGCTGGTCGCCCATCTCGAAAAAGAGGGTGCCGCCCTTCGCGAGTTCGGCGTGCTCGATCCAGCTTTTGGTCCACGGCTTGCCGTTCCATGTCACGGACTGGATGTACGGTCGATCCTTGCCGTTGCCACGCACTTCCACGATCAATTTCCGGCCGCCGCCGATGTCGATTTCGGCATGCTCGACCAACGGGCTGCCGAATACCCAGTTCGCACTGACCGGATCGACCGCGTACAGGCCCAGCGCCCCGAGCACGTACCACGCGCTCATCTGTCCGCAGTCCTCGTTGCCGGCGAGGCCATCCGGCGCCGGGCGATACATGGTTTCCAGCAGCATCCGCACGCGCGACTGCGTCTTCCAGTGCGACCCCGTGTAGGCGTACAGGTAGGCGATGTGGTGGCTCGGCTCGTTGCCGTGCGCGTACTGGCCGACCATGCCCGCGATGTCGGGCGGCGCATTCGGCGGCAGGGTCGATGCGGTGGTGAACAGTTCGTCCAGTTTGCGTTCGAACGCGCCTTCGCCACCGAACATCGGCATGTACCCGTATAAATCGTGCTGGTTGAGGAACGTTGCGACCCAGGGATTCGATTCGGTGTAGTCGCGCCACTTGTCCGAGTGCCCCATCTCGATCGGAGTGAACGGCTCCAGCCACTGGCCGTCGGCCGCGCGCGGTCGCATGAAGGTGAGTTCGCGATCGAACACGTTGCGATAGTTGCGCGACTGTTCGCGCAGGGCCTTCGCATCGGCGTGCTCACCGAGTGCGTCCGCGAAGTTTGCCATCGCCCAGTCGTCGTAGGCGTATTCCAGCGTCTTGCTGACCGCCTCGCCTTCCTTGTCGCTGGGGATGTAGCCGAGCTTGCGGTACCACCCGAGGCCCCGGTAATCGTCGCTCATCGCCCGTTTGCGATAGACAGACCACGCCTGCGCGTAATCGATGCCTGTGAAGCCTTTCGCCTGCGCCTCGGCGATCACCGCGATCGAGTGATAACCGATCATCGTTCCCGTCTCGACACCCTGAAGCGGCCAAACCGTGGGACCTTCCGGGCTTTCGTTCGCCTTGCGCACCAGCCCCTGCACCAGGTCCGGCACCTTGTCGGGCTGGAACAACGTGTACAGCGGGTGCAGCGCGCGGTAAGTGTCCCACAGTGAATAGGTGCTGTAGTTGTGGTGGCCTTTCGGCAGCGTGTGCACCTCCAGGTCCATGCCGCGGTAGCGGCCATCGACGTCGCTGAACAGGGTGGGCGCCAGCAGCGTGTGATACAGCCCGCTGTAGAAGGTTTTCATGAAGTCTTCGGATTCGGACTTGACCTTGATGCGCTCGAGCTCGCCCTCCCACGCGGCCATGGCGGCAACCTGCACGCGCTGGAAATCCCAGTGCGGCAGT
The DNA here is from genome assembly GCA_035688305.1 of Rhodanobacteraceae bacterium. Lineage (GTDB taxonomy): Bacteria > Pseudomonadota > Gammaproteobacteria > Xanthomonadales > Rhodanobacteraceae > 66-474. The sequence continues at coordinate 3,306 of DASSNC010000087.1, read as the reverse complement.
TCCGCTTCCAGGTTGCGCAGCGCGCCTTCGATGTCCACCGCGGAAATGCCGACCTTCACCAGCAACGGCGCCTTCGCAGCATCGTCGAAATGCAGCACGGCCTTCAATTGATTGCCCCTGGCATCCGTTGCCATTGTCAGCGGCTTGTCCTCCGAATACAGCTCCGCGCGCACGAACGGGCGCGACACCTTCATCGCGAAAAAGATGTAACGCCCGCTCGCCCACTGGTGCACACGCCGGCCCCCGATCAACGTGTCATCGCCGACCACCTTCAGCGTTGCATCGGAGACCTTGCACGGCACCTTGGCTTCGTCGTGATAACCGTGCGCCAGATCGATCAGCAGGCGCGCCGGACCTTGGCGCCTGAAGGTGTAACGATGCAATCCGACGCGCGCGGTCGCGGTCAGCTCGGCGATGATGTCGTGGTCGGTGAGATGCACCCGATACGAGCCGGGCACGGCGAATTCGGAGGTCTTGTCGAAGCGCGATCGATAGCCCTTGCCGGGCTGCGCCACTCCGGGCAACCGCGATCCGTGCTTCGCGGCATCGTACCGCGAGTAATACAGCTCATCCGGCAAGCCACGTGCGCCGGGGTCGAGCAGCACCGGGCCCTGCGCGGGCATCACCAGTACGTCGAGCATGTCGCTGGCGCCGGTGCCAGACAGATGCGTATGCGAAAACCCCATGATCGAACCGTCGGCTTCGTGATAACCCGAACAAGCGTCCCAGCCGAAATCATTGGTGTCGGGCGAAAGCTGCACCATGCCCCACGGCACCGTCGCACCCGGGTAGGTATGGCCGTGGCCGCCGGTGCCGACGAATACGTCGACGTAGGTTGACAGCGGAGCGGGGCATGCTTCGGGCGTACAGATCTGCGCGGCCGCCTGCGCCAGCGCCGTATCGAGGCAACCCAGCAGTGGCAAAGCTGCCGCACCTTGCAGGAAACGCCTGCGTGTCACCATGTGCGTATTCCTCTGAAACCGAAGGGATGATGAAGCACTTGCGCACACCGCAACAATGCGGGATGTCGTGCGGTCACGTCGATACCCGGGTCACCGGACAGGCTGGTGACCCAGGCAATCGAGTCTTCGCCCCATTGCTTCCATGGGCGAAGCCAGCTTTGTATTTATAGCGCAGCAATTCACAAGCCGGTGCCAGATGCAAACCGCCGAGTTGTAACGCGCGGCCAGCGCAATCTGCGCTTCATCCTTGCTGACCCCGGTGAACAACACGGTCGTGGCATCATCCGCGCGAACCGTCAACCACCCAAGGACCGTCATGACCGACCGCCGCCGCTTCCTCAAGACCGCCGCACTGGGCGCTGCCGCCGCGGCGCTGTCTCCTGTCGCGGGCGCCGTCGACACCGGAGCACGCAGCGCACCCACCAGGGGTGCCGCGCGCGTGGTCTCGACATGGGATTTCGGCGTGGCCGCGAACCAGGCGGCGTGGACCATTCTTTCCGGGGGCGGCCATTCGCTCGATGCGGTGGAAGCCGGCGCTCGCGTACCGGAAGCCGACATCAGGAACCACAGCGTGGGCTTGGGCGGCTATCCCGACCGCGACGGCCATGTCACGCTGGATGCCAGCATCATGGACGCCGACATGAATTGCGGTGGCGTCGCATGCCTTGAAGACATCGAGCACGCGGTGTCGGTGGCGCGCCGGGTGATGGAACGCACGCCGCACGTGTTGCTGGTCGGCGACGGTGCCCGGCAGTTTGCGCTGGAACAGGGATTCAGGAAACAGAACCTGCTCACGCCGGCCGCCGACAAGGCTTGGCACGAGTGGCTGAAAACGGCGCATTACAAGCCGGTCGTCAACGGCGAAATCCGCAGCTACGGCGCCGGCGTCCCCGGCAGCAAGGACAATCACGACACCATCGGCATCCTGGCGCGCGACGCGCACGGGAAACTGGCCGGCGCCTGCACCACCAGCGGCATGGCCTGGAAACTGCGCGGGCGGGTGGGCGATTCGCCGATCATCGGCGCGGGCCTGTACGTGGATGGCGAAATCGGCGCGGCCACTTCCACCGGCGTCGGCGAGGAAGTGATCCGCAATGCCGGCAGTTTCCTGGTGGTGGAACTGATGCGCCAGGGTCGCAGTCCCCGGGAGGCTTGCAAGGAAGCGGTGCTGCGTGTGCTGCGCAAGCACCGTTCGACTGCGGGCGACATCCAGGTTGCGTTCCTCGCGATGAACAGGGATGGCGAGGTTGGCGCCTGGGCGATCCAGCCCGGTTTCGCCTACGCGGTTTGCGATGCGCAGAACCAGCGTGCGCTGATCGAGTCCGGAAGCGTGCTGGGCGCATGAGCGAACCGGTCCTGGAAGTGGCCGCCAACTCGGTCGCCTCGGCGCTCGCGGCCCAAGCGGGCGGCGCGGTGCGCGTGGAATTGTGCGCGGCGCTGGAACTCGGCGGGCTCACGCCCTCGCACGCGGCCATTGCGATGGCGCAAGAACGCCTCGACATCCCCGTCCACGTGCTGATTCGCCCGCGCGCCGGCGATTTCGTGTTCGATGATCTCGAATGCGAGGAGATGCAGCGGGACATCGAAGCCTGCAAGACGCGGGGCTGCGCCGGCGTGGTGCTGGGCATCTTGACCGATGAAGGCGAAGTGGACGTACCGCGTTGCCGCGCCCTGATGGATGCCGCGCAGGAAATGTCCGTGACCTTCCACCGCGCGTTCGATTTCACGCGCGATCCTGGACGTGCGCTCGCAGCCATCATCGCGCTGGGTTGCGATCGGCTGCTGACGTCGGGCCAGCGGGCGGACGCGCTGGCCGGTGCGCCGCTGATCCGCAGGCTCATCGAGCAAGCGCGCGACCGCATCACGATCATGCCTGGCGGCGGCATCACCGCACAAAACATCGTGACGATCGCGGAAGCCACCGGCGCGCGCGAATTCCATGCCTCCGCGAAGAGCCGCGTCACCACGCGCATGGATCATCGGCTTCCCGGGCGTGGCGAAATGGATGATGCCCATTGGCAAACCGACGTGGCCGAAGTACGCGCGCGTGTCGATGCGCTGCGGACGCTGTCATCATCCCCGCAACCGCCCCGCAGGAATCCATCGCAATGACTCCCGATCCCGTGAGCGAAAGCCTGCCGGACGCATCCGCCCCGCCGGGCCGCGCAGCCGGCACCCGCCTCGCCTTGTCGGTGATGACCACGATCTTCTTCATGTGGGGCTTCATCACCGCGCTCAACGACGTGCTGATCCCGCACCTGAAGTCGGTGTTCACGCTCAATTACACCGAGGTGATGCTGGTCCAGTTCACCTTCTTCGGCGCGTACTTCATCATGTCGTTGCC
>DASSNC010000077.1:0-2375 GCA_035688305.1 Rhodanobacteraceae bacterium | reverse complement strand
TGTGACCTTGACGTTGGCGTCGTGCATCACCAAACCCGCGTGCGTAATTTCGTGCGGCACGATCAGCGGCGCCAGCGGCGGGCGGCCCTCGTCGGCCTCGCGGATGTGGATGTCGTACTCGTTCAGTTCAAGAAACAGTTCGGTCATGCGCGCGAGCGGCGGCGGACCCCAGGTGTCCACCTTGGTATGCAGGTCGGTGGCCCACGCCAACAACAGCAGGTTGCCGTAATCGGCGTTGTGGTCGGAGTGCTGGTGGGTGATGAAGACGTCGCGGATCTGGCCGAGGTCAACGCCGGCCTTCACCATTTGCCGCGGGACGCCATCGCCGCAGTCGATCACGTAGATCGCATCGCCGATGACGATGGCGTTGGCCGGGGCCGAGCGGTCGACCTTGGGCGTGGGGCCGCCGGCGGTACCGAGCAGGATCAGCCGCGAGCGTTGGTGGTGTTTGGCGGCGGCAGGCGTTGGCATGGCGCCGAGCAGTGTACGCGGTGCCCCCAACGCCAGCGCGGCGATCGCGAGACCGGCGTGCTGCAACAACGCGCGGCGGCGGCCGTCAAACGTATCGGAGGGATTGCTGACCGCAGGCTCGGGCGGACCCATTCCGGCATTCGGTTGCGAGGGACAAGTCATAGCCGTTCGTCATTCCAACGAGGCCGGAATCCAGTTCGATCACCATGACAAAAGTGCATAGGAATCCCGGATCGCGGCCAAGCCGCGTCCGGGTTGCCGACAGGGCACATGGCCCCGGTCACGAGCCTACAACGCTTCGGAGGCGAAATCCGCCAGCCGCGAACGTTCACCGCGCCGCAGGGTAATGTGCGCGGCATGCGGCCAGTGCTTGAAGCGGTCGACGGCGTAGGTGAGGCCCGACGTCGTTTCGGTCAAATACGGCGTATCGATCTGCTCGACGTTGCCGAGGCACACGATCTTGGTGCCGGGACCAGCGCGCGTGACCAGCGTCTTCATCTGCTTGGGCGTGAGGTTTTGCGCTTCGTCAATGATGAGGTAGCGCGACAGGAAGGTGCGTCCGCGCATGAAGTTGAGCGAGCGAATCTTGATGCGCGAGGCCAACAAATCGTTGGTGGCCTGGCGTCCCCACGAGCCACCGTCCTCGGGGTTGGCCAGCACTTCGAGGTTGTCGGTGAGCGCGCCCATCCACGGCGTCATCTTTTCCTCTTCGGTGCCGGGCAGGAAGCCGATGTCCTCGCCGACGCTTACCGTGGCGCGGGTCATGATGATCTCGCGGTAGCGCTGCTGGTCCATTACCTGCGCGAGCCCCGCGGCAAGCGCCAGCAGGGTCTTGCCGGTGCCGGCGGTGCCGAGCAGGGTCACGAAATCAATGTCGGGGTCCATCAGCATGTTCAGCGCGAAATTCTGTTCGCGGTTGCGCGCGCTGATGCCCCACACGCTGTGATTGGGATGACTGTGGTCGTCCAGCAGCACCAGTCTCGTCTTGCCCTCCTCGTGGCCCATGACGCGCAGCTCGACGCTGTTCTCGCCGGGCAGGTACAGGCATTCGTTCGGCTGCCATTCCTCGTCACCGCGCGGCTGCACCTCGTAGTAGGTGTGGCCGCGCTCGGACCACGAGCGCAGTTCCGGATGGCGATCCCAGAAATCCGCCGGCAGTTCCGCGTGGCCCGCGTAGAGCAGCGAGAAATCGTCGAGCGCGCGGTCGTTCTCGTAGTCCTCGGCATGGACGCCGTAGATCGTCGCCTTGATGCGAAGGTTGATGTCCTTGGACACCAGCGCGACATCGCAATCGGGATGGCGCTCGCGCAGCTCCAGCACCGCCGAAAGGATCTGGTTGTCGGCCTTGCCGTTGCCGTTCCCGGTGCGCGTCTGGAAATAGAGGCGTCCGTTGGCGTTGCCGCTCTTCAGCTTCACGCCTTCGGGCGAAGCCAGCGGCAGGCCGTCGGCGATGCCGTTGCCGTTGCCGCGCACGATCAGTTCGTTGAGGAAGCGGCTGGCCTGGCGTGCGTTGCGCGAGACTTCCGAACCGCCCTTCTTCTTCTCGTCCAGCTCCTCCAGCACCGTCATCGGGATGAACACGTCGTGTTCCTCGAAGCGGAACAGCGAAGTGGGGTCGTGCAGCAGCACGTTGGTGTCGAGCGCGTAAATGCGCTTGCCATTGACCGTCATTCGGCGGAGACCTCGATCGAAGTGTGCTCTTTTGAGAAGTGCAGGCAGGGACGCCTGCTGCTCTGTGCAGGGATGCACATCACGGAATGGTTTCCAGCACGGCCTGCGCGTGGCCCGGCACTTTCACGCCGCGCCATTCCTTCGCCAGCTTGCCGTCCGGGCCGATCAGGAAGGTGCTGCGCACCACGCCCATGAACTTGCGGCCGTAGAGCGTCTTTTCGCCGATCACGTCG
>DASSNC010000047.1:0-4604 GCA_035688305.1 Rhodanobacteraceae bacterium | reverse complement strand
GATGATCAGCGCGGCGCGGCGTGGCGTGGTGCGCCCTGCATCGAGCAGCGGCCGCGCCAAGGCGGCCGCGGCGACGATGTACAGCACGATCGAAATCAGTGCCAGCAATTCCATGGTGGTCGAGTGCATCGGCATCAGGGTTTGCCAACACCGTGCCAAGCGAGCCGCGTTGCTTCAGCAACGTTTGCCTGGCAAGGCGCACGCCACAGCGCCACGTTGGCGTCATGGTCAAGGTGCACGCCGCCGAATCGTGGCCGCTGCGGAGCAGCCCTCCGGGGCGAGGCCATTTGTCCGCATGCCGGTGTCGTCGTTCGTCCATGTGTCGACATACATTTTCCTCACTCTTCCTGGCCCTGCGCGCAAACCGCCGATAGCGCGGCCGCTTGCATGGCGTGGGCAGGCCCGTGAGTTTCGCATGGCAGCGGTAGCCGGTTCCAGCATCCCGGGCGTGACTGCGCCGGCACATGACTTGCGGCCTATTGTTACATTTAGATGAGTGTCTAAATATATGCCCGCCGCAACCGGAACGCTCGAAACTTGAAACAGCAGGAGGTCTTCCGCGCACTTGCCGATCCCACCCGCCGCGCAATCCTCAAGCGCTTGCAGAGGAGCGCGGCCAGCGCGGGTGAAATCGGGACCCTGTTCGACATCACCGGCGCCTCGCTGTCGCACCACTTCACGGTGCTGAAGCAGGCCGACCTGGTGCGCACCGAACGGCGTGGACGCAGCATCGTGTATTCGCTCAATACCACCGTGATGGAAGATTTGGCGCGGCTGCTGCTGGACCTGGTGCCGGCGCGCAGCAAATCGGGAGGCAAGTCATGAAATCCTTGCGCAGCTGGATTGTTTCGGGTGTGTTCGTGCTGATCGCCGTGGTGGCGGGCGTGTGGCTGTATCCGCGGCTGCCGGCGTCGGTGCCCACGCACTGGGACCTCGAAGGCCACGCCAATGGCTGGTCGCCGCGCTGGTTCGCGGTGGCGCTCTGGCCGGCTTCGATCGCATTTATGGCGATCCTTGCATGGCTACTTCCGGTGATCTCGCCGCGTAAATTCGAAATCACGCCGTTCGCGGACGTCTATCGTGGCTTGATGCTGGTTGTGCAGGCATTCCTGCTGGTGGTCGGTGTGTGCGTGATGCTGGCCGGAACCGGGCAACACGTACCGATCACAAAGGTCACGCTGCTGGGCGCCGGCGTGCTGCTCATGGTGATCGGCAACTACATGGGCAAGCTGCGCAAGAATTTCTTCATCGGCATCCGTTCGCCCTGGACACTCGCCAGCGACGCGACGTGGGCACGCACGCATCGCTTCGCCGGCTGGCTGTTCGTGTTCGCCGGCGCCGCGTGGGTTGCGGTGTCGCTGACCGCGGCCGGCCGCCACGTGTGGCCGTTGGTGGTGATCTTCGTGGTGGTGGCGTGCGTGCCGTATGCGTATTCGTACGTCGTGTATCGACGCGTCGTGAAATCCGGGAAACCGGAAGGAGAGAGCGAATGAACATCCGTTGGGCAACCAGCGCATTGATCGTCGTGGCGGGCATCGCGCATGCTGCGGCGGGCCTGGCTGCGCCGGCGACCGCGCAATGCCGGGGGCATGGCGCGGCCGCATTGGACGCCTTCACGCATGGCAGGTTCGGCGAAGTCCCACGGCATTTCGCGCCGGCCATCGCCAGCAAGGCAACGGCCGACACGTTGCAGGACGCATGGCGCCAGCTCGAAGCGGCGTACGGTGCGTTTACCCGCGCGGGTGACCTCCAGCCAGGTCGGGTCGATGGCCACGATGTGCTGGCGGCGCCGATCACGTTCGCTCACGGCGACCTCGATGCGGTGGTCTCGTGCGATGCCGCCGACCGGATCGTGGAGTTCAGGTTCGCTCCGCCGTCGCAGGTTGGGGACGCGGCGAGCAACGGCAAGGCCAGCCCCGCCGACGCGATGGCGCGACTGCAGGCCGCGACGAAGGCACACGAGCATGCGCCCGCTGCGTCCATCAAGGCCCGCGTCGGGCCCGACGGCGTGCGCGTGCTTCCACTCGACGTGCCCTCGCCATTCGGACCCTTGCACGGTGCGCTCACCCTTCCGGCCGGGCACGGACCGTTTCCGGCCGTGGTGCTGGTGCAAGGCTCGGGTGCGAGCGACATGGACGAGACGATCGGCCCGAACAAACCGTTTCGCGACATCGCCGATGGCCTCGCGCGCGCCGGCATTGCATCCCTGCGCTACGACAAGCGGACTTTCACCTACGCCGCACGATCCGCCACCAATGACAGGTTCACGGTCGACGACGAGGTTACGGACGATGCGTTGGCGGCGCTGCACCTGCTGGCGCAGCAGAAGTCGATTGCTCCGCGACGGGTGTTCGTGCTCGGCCACAGCGAAGGCGCGATGCTGGTGCCGCGGATCATCCAGCGTGACGCGAGCGTCGCGGGCGGCATCATGCTGGCGGCGCCGGCGCGACCGATGCTGGCCGTCGCAGCCGACCAGGTGCGGGAGCTCGCAGCCAAGTCCGGTTTGCCCGAATCCGCGGTCGAGGCCAACCTGAAGGCGATCGCTGCCGAACAGGCCCTGCTCGACAAGGCGGATCCGGAACACCCGCCACAGGGACGCTTCGGACCGGCGCCGCAATCGTGGTGGCTCAGCCTGCACGACTACCACCAGGTTGCGGTAGCCAAGGCGCTGAAGCAGCCCCTGCTGATTGCGCAGGGTGGCCGTGATTTCCAGGTATCGCCGACGCTCGATTTCGATGCGTGGAAGCAGGCGTTGGCAAGCAAGCCCGGGGTCACGTTTCACTTGTATCCGGGTCTGGGCCATTTGTTCCGGCCGGCCGGCAAGTCGGGCACGGTCGCCGATTACGTCGAACCCGGTGCCGTCGATCCGCAGGTGATCGCCGACATTGCCGACTGGATCAAGGCGCAGCCGGCGCATTGATCGCGACGGGTGCCGGGTCTCGGCTAAACTGGCGGTTTCGACGTCACCGATGCTGCCATGTTCGACAACCTGACCCAACGCCTGTCCACCACTGTCCAGCGCCTGACCGGGCGCGGGCGGTTGACCGAGGAAAACATCCGCGAGGCGCTGCGCGAAGTGCGCGTGGCGCTGCTGGAAGCCGATGTCGCGTTGCCGGTGGTGCAGGCACTGATCGAACGCATCAAGGTGCGTGCGATCGGCCAGGAAGTGCTGAAGTCGCTGACGCCGGGTCAGGCGTTGATCAAGGTGGTGCGCGACGAGCTGACTGCGGTGATGGGCACCCAGAATGCCTCGCTCAATCTCGCCGCGACGCCGCCGGCGGTGGTGCTGATGGCGGGCCTGCAGGGCGCCGGCAAGACCACCACGGTCGCCAAGCTGGCGAAGCACCTCATCGAACGCAAGAAGAAGGTGATGGTGGTGTCGGCCGACGTCTATCGGCCGGCGGCGATCGAACAATTGCAGACGCTGGCGGGACAAGTCGGCGCGGGCTTCATTGCGTCGCAAGCGTCCGACAAGCCGGTCGCCATTGCCAAAGCCGCGGTGGACGCCGCCAAGCGCGAAGTCGCCGACGTGCTGATCGTCGATACCGCGGGACGCACTTCGATCGACGAGGCCATGATGGCCGAGATCAGGGAATTGCACGCCGCGCTCAATCCCATCGAAACCCTGTTCGTGGTCGATTCGATGACCGGGCAGGACGCGGCCAATACCGCCAAGGCCTTCGCGGATGCGTTGCCGCTGACCGGCGTGATCCTGACCAAGGTTGATGGTGACGCGCGCGGCGGTGCGGCGTTGTCGGTGCGCTACGTCACCGGCCGGCCGATCAAGTTCCTCGGCGCCGGTGAGAAGACTGATGCGCTCGAAGCGTTCCATCCCGATCGCATGGCGACCCGCATCCTCGGCATGGGCGACGTGCTCTCGCTCATCGAGGATGTGCAGCACAAGACCGATACCGACAAGGCGGCCAAACTCGCGGCCAAGGTCGCCAAGGGCAAGCGCTTCGACCTGAACGACATGAGCGACCAGCTCGACCAGATGCTCAACATGGGCGGGTTGGCGGGCCTGATGGAGAAGTTGCCGGGCGTATCCGGCCTGCCCGACAAGGTGAAGTCGCAGGTCAACGACAAGGAAGTGCACCGGATGAAGGCCATCATCGGCTCGATGACCAAGAAGGAACGTCGGCACCCCGATTTACTGAATGGGTCGCGGCGCGCCCGCGTCGCGCGCGGTTCGGGCACCCAGCCGGCCGACGTCAACCGCCTGCTGAAGCAGTACACGCAGATGGAAAAGATGATGGGCAAGTTCGCCCGCGGCGGCATGAAGGGCCTGATGCGGCAGATGTCCGGCGCGATGAAGGGCATGGGCGGGCGCGGGTTGCCGCCGCGCTGACTTGGGGCGGGTTCCGGCCGCAGGCCGGATGGGGTGGTGCGCTCGGCGCACATGCCGACTCACGCAGCTTCCTCAAGTGGAAACTATCGGACCAGGTTCCGCTCGCCTCGGCGGCGCCGCCAACTCCCGACGTCCCTGTCTTTTTCCGCCCGCCTGATTCGCGCCATCCATGGCGCTCACCCGTTGGGCCGCCTGCGGCGTTCAAATCGGCAGTCCCTGCCGATTTAGTCAGGGCGGGCGTGTGACTTTCTCTTGC
>DASSNC010000039.1:0-6007 GCA_035688305.1 Rhodanobacteraceae bacterium | reverse complement strand
ATGGCGGCGAGTTCTTCGCTGAGTCGTTGTTGCGCGGCGTAGGTCATGGTGGATTCCTTGCGAAAACGGGGCTGGGAATGGGTGGTGGGGGCGCACCAATGATGCGGTTCGACAATCGACGGGCCTCAGGCGCAAAAGCGCGCCATGGTTACGCCCGCGCTACGCGTCTCCCATCCCGGCTTTTCAATTCCAACTACAAACGACTTTGCCGCAGTTGCCCGACGCCATCAGGTCGAAGCCCTGCTGGAAATCGTCGATCGCCAACTGGTGGGTCAGCGCCTTCTGCAACGGGAAGCCGGTCAGCAGCATCTGGGTCATCTTGTACCAGGTCTCGAACATGCGACGGCCATAGATGCCCTGCACGGTGAGGCCCTTGAAGATCACCTTGTCCCAGTCGATGCCGGAACCGTTCGGCAGGATGCCGAGCAGGGCAACCTTGCCGCCGTGGTACATCACGTCGAGCATGCCGTTGAAGGCCTGCGGGTTGCCGCTCATCTCAAGGCCCACGTCGAAGCCTTCCATGTGCAACTCGCCCAGCACGTCGCGCAGCGACTGGTTCTTCACGTTGACCACGCGCGTTGCGCCCATGTCGGCGGCAAGGTTCAGCCGGTAGTCGTTGACGTCGGTGACCACCACGTTGCGCGCGCCGACATGGCGGGCGATGCCGGCGGCGATCACCCCGATCGGGCCGGCGCCCGTAATCAAAACGTCTTCGCCGACCAGATCGAACTCCAGCGCGCAGTGCGCAGCGTTGCCGAAGGGGTCGAAGAATGCGGCCAGCGACGAGGGAATCTGGTCCGGCACCGGCCACAGGTTCGATTGCGGCATCGTGATGAATTGCGCGAAGGCGCCGTTGCGGTTCACGCCGATGCCGACCGTGTGCGGGCACAGGTGCGGGCGTCCGGCGCGGCAGTTGCGGCACATGCCGCAGGTGATGTGGCCCTCGGCGGAAACGCGCTGGCCGATGCGGTAGCCGCGCACTTCGCTGCCCATCGCGACGATCTTGCCGACGAATTCGTGGCCGATCACGAGGCCCGGCTTGATCACGCGTTGCGACCACGCATCCCAGTTGTAGATGTGCAGGTCGGTGCCGCAAATGGCCGTCTTTTCGACCTCGATCAGGACGTCATTGTGGCCGTACTCCGGCACGGGCACCTCATCCATCCAGATGCCCTTTTCGGCGTTGCGCTTGACCAGTGCACGCATCATGTTCGGCATTGCAGTCGCCTTGTGCGGTGGAAATCTCCCCGCATTATAGGCCCGCGGCGCAAGCCGTCGATCGGCGCGCGGCACATACAATCCGGGCATGCCCGAAATCCCGATCACCATCGACCAGCGCCCGCCCGCAATTTTCCTGATGGGTCCGACCGCCAGCGGTAAGACCGCGCTGGCGTGTGCCCTGGCCGACCGGTTTCCAGTCGAGCTGGTCAGCGTGGATTCGGCGCTGGTCTACCGTGGACTCGACATCGGCGCGGCCAAGCCGGACGCGGCAACCTTGCAGCATTACCCGCACGCGCTGATCGACATCCGCGACCCATCCGAGCCGTACTCGGCGGCCATGTTCCGCGAGGATGCCTTGCGTGCGCTGCACGCGATCACCGCGCAGGGCAGGGTGCCGTTGCTGGTCGGGGGCACCGGATTGTATTTTCGGGCATTGGAGCGGGGCCTCGCACCGATGCCCTCCGCACAGCCGGAAATCCGCGCGCGCCTGCAGGCCGAAGCGGAACGCGAGGGCTGGCCGGCCTTGCATGCTCGGCTTGCGCTGCGTGATCCAAAGGCCGCGGCGCGCATCCGTCCGAACGACGCGCAACGCATCCAGCGCGCACTGGAAGCCATCGAATTGACCGGGCAGTCATTGACCGATTTGCACGCGGGCGCGCGCGCATCCGGACGCATCCCGTTCCGGGTTTTGAAACTGGCACTGGTTCCGGCCGATCGCGCCGAATTGCGCGAGCGCATTGCGCGGCGTTTCGATGCCATGCTTGATGCCGGTTTTGTCGCGGAAGTGGAACGCCTGCGTGCGCGTTGTGATCTTTCTCCCGAGTTGCCGGCGCTGCGCGCGGTCGGTTATCGGCAGGCATGGCAGTACCTGGATGGCGAATGCTCACAGGCCGAATTCCGCCAGCATGCGATCGACGCCACGCGGCAGCTCGCCAAGCGCCAGATGACGTGGCTGCGGGGCGAATTTGGCGCACGCACATTCGACCCGGAGTTCGCGCCCGGCGAGGCTGTTGCCGCGGCTGTTGCGCTGTTCCTTGGCCATTGAAAACACCCAGATTTCCGGCGATCTGCGTTACCATGAAGATCCGCGATAAAAGAAGCGGCCACTCCGCCACGGCCACGGGCCAATGACCATGTCCAAGAGTCAATCGTTGCAGGATCCTTTTTTGAATGCCTTGCGCCGCGAACGCGTGCCAGTAGCGATTTATCTCGTCAATGGCATCAAGTTGCAGGGCGTGGTTGAATCGTTTGATCAGTTCGTCGTGTTGTTGCGCAACCAGGTCAGCCAGATGGTGTACAAGCACGCCATCTCCACCGTGGTGCCCAGCCGTGCCGTCAAGGTTGGCGTCGAAGACACCGGCGCAGCCGACGCCGAGCCCGCGGCGAACGATTGAACACGCTGTTCGAACGCGAGAAACGTGGTGAACGAGCGTTGCTGGTGTTGCCCTACACCGGCAATCGCATCGTCGCGCGGCGTGCCGAGGAATTCACCGAGCTCGCGCAGTCTGCCGGCGCGGACGTGCTCGGCAGCGTGCAGGCGCGCGTCACGACGCCCAATCCGAAGTTCTACATCGGTACCGGCAAGGCGGACGAAGTGCTGGAAATGGTGCGCGCGCTCGGCGCCGACGTGGTGCTGGTCGACCACGCGCTGTCGCCGGTGCAGGAACGCAACCTCGAAAAGCACCTGTCGGCACGGGTGATCGATCGCGCAGCGCTGATCCTCGACATCTTCGCGCAGCGCGCGCAGTCGCACGAGGGCAAGCTGGAAGTCGAACTGGCGCAGCTCAAGCACATGGCCACGCGGCTGGTGCGCGGCTGGACCCATCTGGAGCGCCAGCGCGGCGGCTCGATCGGCCTGCGCGGGCCGGGCGAAACCCAGCTCGAAACCGACCGCCGCTTGCTGCAAAAGCGCGTGGAGCAACTGCAGAAACGCATCGACAAGGTCGGCGTGCAGCGCGGCCAGCAACGCCGTGCGCGCCTGCGCAACATCCTGCCGCGCGTCGCTCTGGTGGGCTACACCAACGCCGGCAAGTCCACGCTCTTCAATGCGATCACGCGCGGCACGGTGTACGCGGCGGACCAGTTGTTCGCGACCCTCGATCCAACCGTGCGGCGGCTGGAGGGTCTCGCCAGCGGCCCGGCCGTGCTCGCCGACACCGTCGGTTTCATTCGCGAACTGCCGCATGACCTCGTCGCTGCCTTTCGCGCGACCTTGTCCGAAGCGCGTGACGCCGACCTGCTGCTGCACGTGATCGACGCCGCCGACCCCGAACGCGACGCCTTGATCGACGTGGTCAACAGCGTGCTCGATGAAATCGGCGCGGGCGGCGTGCCACAGCTCAAGGTGTACAACAAGATCGACTTGCTGGCCGGCGGCGACCCTGAAGACGTCGACTTGGATGCCAGCGCGGATTCACCTGCGGTAGGGCCGCGCATCGACTACGTTGTCGACGGTGCACCGTCGGCCGTGTGGCTATCGGCGGCGCGCGGCGAGGGGTTGGATCTGCTGCGGCAGGCGATCGGCGCACGCCTATCCGGCGACCGCGTTCACGCAGAGCTGCGCCTGCCGCCGCAATGCGGGCGCCTGCGGGCGCGCCTGATCGAACTCGGCGCGGTCAAATCCGAGCAATACGATGAACACGGCTGGCGCCTCGACATCGACGCGCCACGCGAGTTGCTGGTGCCGCTGGTCGGATCGGCGCGCGGCGACGACGCACAGTTGTTGCGCGACTGGCTGCAGGCGTCCTGAGCCGGGTCAGGGCGCGCCGCTCTGGTAGAATTCACCGTTTGCGCCGAACGCGGCGCACCCCCTGAGCCACTGAGGCCGTAGCGCGATGCCCTGGAAGGAACCCGGCGAAAAACCGAGCGAACCCAGCGGTCGTCCACCGCCGGACCGTGAGCCGCGCGGCCAAGGCCCGTGGGGCGGGCAAGGTGGCGGCAGCGGTCCCGACCTCGAAGCGTGGCTGCGCAACGGACGGCGCAAGTTGGGGCCGTTCGGGCGTGGGCCGCTCGGCGCGCTGGCGCTGGTCGTGGTGGCGGTGTTGTTGTGGTTCCTGATTGGCGGCTGGACCGTGATCGGTGGCCAGCAGGTGGGGGTGCTGTTGCGCTTCGGACGCTTGCAGGCCGTGTTGCAGCCGGGATTCCACTTGCGCTTGCCCTCGCCAATAGATCGCCTGCAGAAACTCGACATCGGGGAGCCGCTGACCGCGAGCGACCAGACGCGCCTGCTGACTGGCGATGGCCAGTTGGCGCTGGTCGATTATTACGCGCAGTACAAGATCACCAACGTGCGCGATTTCCTGTTCGCCAATCGGGATGGCGAGGATGCGATTCGCAACGCGGCCGCGGTCGCGGTACGCGCAGCGGTGGGCACGCATTCGCTGCAGCAACTGCTCGATCACGATGGCGATGACCTCACCGCCGCCATCACCCGGCGCTTGCAGGCCGTGACCGATGCCGAGGGGCTCGGCGTCGAGATCGTCGAGGCGGGCATCCAGAGCGTGGGCGTGCCGAACGACGTGAAGCCTGCTTTCGATGACATTGCCAAGGCGCATGAAGATGCCAAGTCGGCACTGGCCACTGCCACCGCCGACGTCGCCCGCGACAAGCTGCGGGCACAAGCACGGGCCGCCGCGATCAAGGCGGACGCGGCGACGTACCGCGACGGTGCGGCTGCTGCAGCCCAGGCCGATGTCGCGCATTTCCAGCAGGTGCTCACGCAATACCAGGCGGCGCCGCAGGTGACCCGGCACCGCCTGTGGCTGGACGCCATGCAGGATGTGTTGTCGCATAACCATGTCGTCATCAACAGCGGGTCTGGCAACGTGATAGTGCAGTTTCCTGCACGCGCATCAACCGTCGCGCTGCCGGTGACCGCAGCGCCCGCATCGGCGGCGACGGCCGCGCCGCCGGTCACGTCCGGCCCCGCGCTGCAAGGGGATGGCACATGAAGTACCTGCTCCCCGTCGCCATCGTCGTGCTCGCCCTGCTGGGCGCCAACGGCATCTACGTGGTCAGCCAGGGACACGCGGTCGTGCTGACCCGCTTCGGGCATGTCGAGGCGGTCGGCGTCGGCCCGGGCCTGCACGTCAAGCTGCCCTTCCTGGACCACATCAGCACCTACGACACGCGTTCGCTCCTGTTGCAGTCGCAGCCCGGCGACTACAAGACCGCCGATGGCGAAGCGGTGCGTGCGGGCTTCTTCGTGCGTTGGCGCGTGGCGGATGCCAACGTGTACGTCGATGCCACGCACGCCGATGAACTGCAGGCCGGACGGAAGATGACGCCCGTCGTCGTCGCCGCATTGCGCACGCAGATCGCCAAGCACTCCACGACCGAACTGCTGGCGACCGATGGGGGCGCGATCGATGCTGCGCTGCGCGCTGCAGTGGCCACGGAACTGCGGCAGCAGCTCGGCGTGGCGGTGCTGGCCGTCGGTATTCGCCGCATCATGCCGCCCGACAGCGCCTTGCCGACCGTGTACCAGCGCATGACGGCCGCAGCCAAGGCCCAGGCCGATGCGATCCGCGTCGAAGGCAAGTCCGCCGCCGCAATCATTCGCGCCAAGGGCGACGCTGCCGACGCGCAGGTATTGGCAGCCGCCGACAAGCTGTCCGCGATCGACCGCGGGCAGGGCGACGTCGCCGCGGCCAAGGTCTACGCGCAGGCATCCGCGCAGGATCCGCAATTCTTCCGCTACTGGAGCACCCTCAACACCTGGCGCAAGACCTTCAGCGACGGTGGCGCGGTGGTGGTGCTCGACAAGAATTCACCCTTCATGCAGGCC
>DASSNC010000030.1:0-16533 GCA_035688305.1 Rhodanobacteraceae bacterium | reverse complement strand
CGGATCGCAGATGGTGTCGGAAATGCCGAGGCTTTCGATGCCGGAAATCGCGATGATGTCGCCGGCCTGTGCCTCGGGAACCTCGCGGCGCTCCAGGCCCATGAAGCCCATCACCTGCAGGATCTTGCCGTTGCGGCGCTTGCCTTCGTGATCGACGATCGTGACCTGGGTGTTGGTGTGGACACTGCCGCGCTGGACGCGGCCGACACCGATGACGCCGACGTAGCTGGAGTAATCGAGCGAGGACACGCGCATCTGGAACGGGCCGTCGGGATCGACGTCCGGCGCCTTGACGTGCTTGATGATCGTTTCGAACAACGGGGTCATGTCGCCCGAGCGCACGTCGGGCTCCAGGCCCGCGTAGCCTTGCAGCGCCGAGGCGTACACCACGGTGAAATCAAGTTGTTCTTCGCTCGCGCCGAGGCGGTCGAACAAATCGAAGGTCTGGTTGACGACCCAGTCGGGGCGCGCGCCGGGGCGGTCGACCTTGTTGACGACCACGATCGGCTTGAAGCCCATCTGGAAGGCCTTCTGGGTGACGAAGCGCGTTTGCGGCATCGGGCCGTCCATCGCGTCGACGAGGATCAGCACCGAGTCGACCATGCTCAATACGCGCTCGACTTCGCCGCCGAAGTCGGCATGTCCGGGGGTATCGACGATGTTGATGCGCCACTGTTGGCCGCTCGCATCGGTCCAGCGGATCGCGGTGTTCTTCGAGAGGATCGTGATGCCGCGCTCACGCTCGAGATCGTTCGAGTCCATCACGCGATCGGGCACCACCGTGCGCTCCGACAGGGTGCCGGACTGCTTCAGCAGCTGGTCGACAAGGGTGGTCTTGCCGTGATCGACATGGGCGACGATCGCGATGTTGCGGAGGTGTTGGATGGACATTGGGCCACGCGAAACGGCCGCAGCATGCGGCCGTGGAAGATGAGGAAGAAGACATGCGGCATCGCTGACACCGCGGCTGCTGATTATACCTGCTATGAAGGCCTGGCGGCGGGCTTGCTGAACGGGTATTCAGCGTTGGCGCCGACGGAGCCGCTGGCGCCACCGTCCCGGCGGTCCGGAAGCCGCGCCTGGTCCCGTCGACGGTTTCGGCTGGAACAGACTCACGATGCCCGCCGGCCGGAACAGGACAACCAGGATGAACACGACGCCGAGGATGAACAACGGTTGCGACAAGGGCACCCGCAATGGCGCCGGCATTGTCGCCCATGCGTGCGATCCCGCGAGCGCGACGAGGCGTTGGTCGAGCAAGGTGTAAACCACGCCGCCAACCAGTGCTCCCCAACGCGTACCCGCGCCGCCGAGCACCACCATCACCAGCAGCGTCAACGTGAACTGTGCGGAGATGATCGCGGGGTTGGTGCCGCCGATCAGCAGCACGTAGGCGACGCCGCAAAGTGTTGCCAGGAACGAGGCGGTGACGAACGCGAGCAGCTTGAATGTGTAGGGACGCAAGCCGAGGATCTGGACCCGGCCTTCGTTCTCGCGGATCGCTTGCCACACCCTGCCGGTGACCGAAGCGCTGACCCACCACACCACGCCCGCCACGACAACCAGCAGGCCAAGGCTGAGCCAATACAGATACCGCGTGTTCGCCACGCCGACGAGGAAGTCCGGCAGGCGCGCGTACACCATTCCGAGGCCGAGTTCGCCGCCGGTGGCATGCCACGGATCCTGCCCAACGATCACCGCACCGGCCTGCGCGAACGCCAGCGTGACCATCGCGAACGCGATGCCACGGGTGCGCAGGCTCACCGCGCCGACCGCAAGCGGCAACAGCAGTGCCACGGCCAGCGTGAAACCAAGCGCCATCGGTCCCGACAGGTGCAGGACGCTGACCGCAATCGCGAAGGTGTACGCGCCGGCGGCGAAGAACAGCGCGTGTCCGAACGAGAGCAGGCCGGTGAATCCGAACAGCAGGTCGTACGTCATGGCCAGTGCGCCGAAGATCAGGCACAGGCCGAGCAGTTGCAGGGTGCCTGGAGCGTTCAGCCGATCCGGCAACAATCCCGCGGTGGGCAGGTCGAGAAACGGCACGAGCACCAACACCGCCACGAGCGCCAACAGGGCCGCCCATTGCAGCCGTCGCCGCGGCGACATGGATTCCGCTGCCGCCGTATGGGTTGCGGTTGGCGTGCGTCGCGTCATGCCGCCGTCCCCGCCATGCCGTGTGGCCGCACCAGCAGTACGGCGACGAGCAGCAACACGATCGCAAGATCGCCAATGCCGACCACGTAGTAGTTGGCGAACTGTTGCAGCAGGCCCACCGCCAGCGCGGCGAGCGCCGCCCCGCTGATCGAACCCAGGCCACCGATCACGACCACGATGAAGGCATCGATCAGCAACACGTTGCCGAGGTCAGGACTGACTGCGCCGAAGTACACGCCGGCGAGGGCGCCGCCAAGGCCCGCGACCGCGCCGCCGAGCGCGAACACCAGCGTGAATGCGCGGCGTACGTCGATGCCCATGGCGCTGACCATCGTGCGGTTTTCCACGCCGGCACGCACGATGAGGCCGTAGCGGGTGTAGCGCAGGAACAGTTGCAGGCCGACGAGTACCGCCAGTGCGGCGCCGATCAGGAGAAAGCGGCTGTTGGGTACGGTGGCGCCCAATACGTTCGTGGTTTGATGCACCCATGCGGGTGCGGGAAAGGGTTTCGGTTCCGCTCCCCAGATGCCGACCACCAGCGCACCGATGACCAGCGTGAGGCCGACCGTGACCAGCACCTGTGCAATTTCACGCCGGTACAAGGGCCGGATCAGCAGCAGTTCGGTGAGCGTTCCGACCACCGCGCCGGTCAGCGTGGCGACCACCAGCACCGCAATGAATTGCAGGGTCGTGATGGTCACGGCAGCGCCGAACAGATGCGCGCCGAGCAGCCAACCGAAGTACGCACCCAGCAGCAGGAACGCGCCGTGCGCAAAGTTCAGGACCCGCATCAAGCCGAAGATCAGGGCGAGGCCCGCGGCCACCAGGAAATACAGGCCGCCGAGTCCGATGCCCGTGATGGCCAGCAAGGTGATCGTGCTCATGCCGGCCTCCCGTGACTGCCCGACACGCCGAGCAGGCGGCGCGTCAGCGTGTTGTCAGCCAACAGATCCGCGGCCGGTCCGGCATGCACCACACGGCCTTCAGCCATGACCACGGCGAGGTCGGCGAGCCGGCGCACCGCATTGAGGTTCTGTTCGACCAGCAGCACCGGTACGACTTCGGCAATGCGCTCGATGGCCGCGACGGTCTCGCTGACCAGCCGTGGCGACAGGCCCTTGGTCGGCTCGTCGACCAGCAACAGGCGCGCCGGGTTGAGCAGGGCGCGGGCGATCGATAGCATTTGTTGTTGCCCCCCCGACAAGGTGCCGGCCAGTTGCCGGCGCCGGGATTTCAAATCCGGGAACAACTCGAAAACGAGCGGGTAGCGCGGCTGGACCGCGCGGCGCTCGGCGAGGCGCAGGTTCTCGGCCACCGTCAGTCCTGCGAAGACATCGCGATCTTCCGGCACGTAACCGATGCCGCCGAGGATGATCCGGAAAGTCGGCTGCTCGTCCAGGCGTTCGCCGTGGAACGTCACCGTGCCACTGTGCGGCACGATGCCGAGGATTGCGCGCAGTGTCGTGGTCTTGCCGACGCCGTTACGGCCGAGCAGGGCCGTCACGCCGCGCGCTGGCACGTTGAAATCGACGCCCTGCAGGATGTGTGATCCGGCCAGCCGGACGTGGACGCCAGCCACCGCGAGTATGGTCGCGTTGGTGCCAACGGTACTCACAGCGCTTCCCCGAGATAGGCCGACTGCACGACCTCATTGGCCATCACGGCATCGGGGAGATCGCAGGCCAGCAACGCGCCGTGGTGCATCACCGCCAGGCGGTCGGCCAGGGCCAGCACGACATCCATGTGATGTTCGACCATGATCACCGTGGCGTCGTGCTCCGTGCACAGTTCGCCGATGAGGGAAGTCAGCGCCGGCACGTCTTCGGCACTGACGCCGGCCATGGGTTCGTCCAGCAGGAACACACTCGGCCGCGTCGCCAGCAGGATCGCAAGTTCCAGCTTGCGTTTGTCGCCGTGCGAAAGTGCAGCGGCCAGGCGGTTTGCTTGTGCGGACATTCCGACCCGGTGCAGACATGCACGCGCCGAGTCCAGTGTTTCGAATTCGCGGTCGGCGCGGCGCCACAGTCGCAGGCTGCCGCCCGCGCGTGCCTGTACCGCGAGGCGCACGTTCTCGAGCGCGGTCAGCGCCGGAAACAGATCCGAGGATTGGAACGTGCGACCGAGTCCGGCGCGTACCCGTTGGTGCGGCAGCAGGCGGTCGAGTGGCTTGCCATGCAGGCGAGTGGCGCCGGCGGTCGCCGTGCGCAGGCCCGACAACAGGTTCAGCAGGCTGGTCTTGCCGGCACCGTTCGGGCCGATCAAGCCGAGAAACTCGCCACGGGCCACGCGCAGATTCACGTCCGACACGATCGCGACCGCGCCGATCGCAAGGCTCAATCCGATCGTTTCGAGTGCAGGTGTGGTGGCGTCGGGCGTCGGCATGGGCGTCCGGGGGGCACTCACTTTCGCGCGACGGGCGGGGCAATCGCGTCGGCGGATACGGTCTTGATGAGTTTCGGCACGAAGTGGTTGCCTGCGGCGACGAGTCGGGCCACGTATTCCGGTTGCAGCATCGCGTGGTCGGAGGCGCGGATCGTCTGCCGTCCCTTCGGCGCATCGAACGACCAGCCTTCGAGGGCCTTGATCATCGCATCCACGTCGGAATTTCCCTGCGTGGCGTCGACTGCATGCGCGATCATCTGTGCGGCAACGAAACCGTCCGGGCTGAAAAGGTCGGGGGTGCCGCCGGCCTTGGTGATCAGTTCCTTCATGGCGGTATTGACCGCATTGTCGGGAGCGTCTGGAAAGTAATACGACAGGAATTTCAACTTGGTCGTGGCCGGCCCATACGCGCCGTAAGTGGCGACGTTGCCAAGCCCGGTGACCACGGTGGTGTCGTCGAAAATTCCTTGCTGGTCGAGGGTGTTCCACATCGGGTACGCCGAAGTCCCGGCCCATGCGACGAACAGCAGGTCCGGTTTTGCGTTCTTGATCTTCTGCGCGAACGGCGTGAAGTCGGTGCTCGAGAGCGGCACCAGCAGACTTGTCACGTGCGCGCCGGCGGTGCCGAGCACGGCTTTCACCGCGGCGGCGTTGGCCTGGCCGAAGGCGTAATCCTGCGCGAACACCATCACCTGTTTGCCGGCCGCCGCATCCATGATCGCGGCGGCGGTGTTGACGTCCTGCCAGGTCTGTCGGCCGGATCGGAAGGTATAGCGGTTGATGCCGGTCAGCGCGTCAACCGCCGCCGGTCCGGAGATGAACAGGACCTTGTTCTGCGCCGCCACGGCCGCGACTTGCAGCGCCACCGCCGAGTCCGCCGGCCCGGCAAGGATCTTGTAACCCTTGCCGATCAGCGTTTTCGCCTGCGACACAGCCTGGGTCGGGTTTCCGGAGCTGTCCATCCAGGTGACTTCGATGGCGTGTCCGCCGACCTTTCCGCTGCCGTGCGTGACGTAAGCCAGGCCGGCTTCGAATCCCTGGCGGTATTCGTCTCCGTAGGCGGACAGTGGGCCGGTGCGGGGGTAGATCATGCCGACCTTCACGGGTGCACTGGCGGCGGCGGATGACTCCGGCGTCGCATTGGTAGGCGCGTTGCATGCGGCAACGGCGATGCCGGCGAGTGCGATGCCGATCAACGCAAGGCGGCGCATGCTCTGCGCTGCAACGCGTCGCGTGCGATGGGCCATGTCGCCGCGGAATTTCATCGGGTCACCTTGCCGTCCATCGGCCATTGCATCGGACCTGGCCGCTGTGGTTGCGGATATGCGCCGCAACGGCGTTCGCCGCCGTTGCGTCGAGATCGGTGGCGATGATCCGGTGCCCGGCCTTCGCCGGTTCCTGCGCGCTGCCGGCGCCGGTGATCAGGATGTTGGCCATGTCCTTGCCTCCTGCGATTTCGCTACGCGTTCGTCAGAAGAAGTTGTAGCGCGCCGTCACATAGTAGTTCCGCGGCCAACCGTAGTACGCGGTCTGGATGTTGCCGACGCTGGAAAATTCCTGCGCATCGGTTTTGTAGGCCTTGTCGGTGAGGTTGCGCACGCCGGCGCGCACCTGCCAATGGCCGTTGCCAGAGTCATACACGCCGAACAGTCCGACCAGCGTGTAGGAGGGTTGCATCAGGCCGGGACGGTTGTCGACGCTCAACCACATCGTGCTGCGATAGGAAACGTCACCGCCCAGCGTGATCGCGTTGCCCTGCGCGAGGTTGAAGGTGTGCGTCGCCGCCACGCGCGCCGTCCAGTGCGGCGAGAACGCCACGTGCGCGTGCAGGTCCGCCAACGACGGGTCGAGGTCGACGCGCGGGTCGTTGAATTCGTCGTACTTGGCATGCAGATAACCGATTTGCGTCTGCAATGAGCTGCTTGCCCCGACCAGCATCGAACCCTGGAACTCGGCGCCGTACATGGACAGCTTGGCCGCGTTCAGGACCGGAAAACTGAAGTTGGGAATCGGGTCGTTCGGGTTGGTGATGTCCGAAACACGCGCCTGGAAATCCTTGTAGTTGCTGTAGAACACGTCGCCATTGGCGCGCGCGCGTCCGTCTGCGCTGCGGAATTTGATGCCCGACTCGTACGTCCACACGTATTCCGGATCGAACGTGCTGACGTCGGCCGGCGAGTTGGCGCGGCCATTGAAGCCGCCCGATTTGAAGCCGCGGTTGGCGGAGACGTACCACATGGTTTGCGGATTGATCTGCTTTTGCAGGACCAAGGATGGTGTCACCGCCGACCATGATTTCGAGTCGTTGAAGGCGAAGGTGCTGTCGAACGCTTGCAACGGTGCGCCGAAGAAGGTGGACGTGGTGCGGAAGTAATCCTTGGTCTCACGGGTGTAGCGCACGCCGCCGGACAGGCTCCAGCCGTTGCCGAGTGCCCACGTGCCGTTGCCGAACGCAGCGTAGCTCTTGTTGACGAGGTTGTCGTCGATGGTGCGCAGGAAATCCAGGGGCAGGGTGAGGAAGGTCAGGAAATCGTCGGCGTAGGCTTCCTGGTGCGACGGCACGTGTTCGTCGAGGTAGTACAGCCCGAACACCGCGTGCACGTTGTCGTGGTTGTCGTAGTGCAGCTGGAATTCCTGGCTGAACTGGTGCTGGTGCAGCGCCACCAGCACGTCGCCGATCTGCAGCGGCGACGCGTCGATGTCGATGTAGGCGGCGGTGTCGAGCTTGCGGTATGCCGTGATGCTCTTCAGCGACCAGTCGTCGTTGAGGCGCCAATCCATGTGCAACGCCGCACCCTTCTGGATCAGCTTCTGGCCCTTGTCCGGGCCGAACGATGTCGCGGCGTGGTAATCCCACGGAGTGGGCTGCAACAGCACAGTGGTGGTGCCCAACGCCAGGTCGGTGCTTTCAAGCGGCGCTGTGGGCTGGCCCATCGTCAACTCGGTGTTCTGGTGGCTGTAGTCAAGCGCCAGATCCGCGTGGAAGTTGTCGGATGGATGGAAGTCGAGCTTGCCGCGGATCGCCTGCGTATCGTCATTGTTGAAGTGGCGCCCAGTGACCGGGTCGGTGACATCGCCATCGTTCTTGAAGGTGCCGGCAGCAATCGACGCCGACCATGCCTTGCTAAGCGGCCCGCTCAGGTAGGCCTGGGTGTTGACGCGGCCGTAGTCGCCGACGGTCAGCGCCACCGAACCTTGCGGCGAGTCACTCGGGGCCTTCGTGACGACCTTGACCGCGCCGCCGGTCGAGTTCATGCCATACAGCGTGCCCTGCGGGCCACGCAGCACTTCCACATGGTCGATGTCGAACAGGTCCATCAGTGCGCCGTTGATGCGCGAGTAGTACACGTCGTCGACATAGAAGCCGACGCCCGGATCGAAGCTCTGCAACGCATCCGGCTGGCCGATGCCGCGGATGAAGATGTTGACGTTGCTGGACGAGCCACGGCCCTGGACGATGTTCATGTTGGGCACCGAGCCTTGCAGTCCGGCGATATCGACGGCCTGCATGTCCATCAGGTCTTCCGAGCTGAACGCGCTGATCGCGATCGGTACCTTTTCGAGATCCTCGCTGCGCCGGCGGGCGGTAACGACGATGGTTTCGAGTTCCTTGGGTTTGTGTGCGGTGGCGGTCTGCGGTTGCGACGCCGGGCTGGCCGTCTGCGTTGATTGCGCGGCGGCGGAGGATTCTTGTGGCGCCGCCTGTGCGTTGGTGGCAAGGGCAAGCGCGATCGATGCCGACAACAGGCCGAGTGCGACGGAAGCAGATTTGCTGCGCATGGAGTTCCCCTCTGGATGCGGCGGTGTGGGTGGTGGCGGTGCAGCTGCGCGGCGGGCCGGAATTGGCCTGCGGCGAGCATGGTTTCGAAATGACTTGCCTAACTAACGTTCGTTCGGTTAGCTTTGTACTGCGCCCGGCGATGGCTGTCAATCAGCTGGATCGCAACCGATCGCTCGTTCATACTCAAACCATGGCCATCAACCGTCGCCTCGCCGCCACTACCGCACGCCTGCTGCCCGGATTGAGGGAGTCCGGGGCGTCCGGACGACTGCTGGAGGCGGCGCTGAAACTGTTCGCCGAACGCGGTTACGCCGGCGCCTCGGTGCGCGACGTCGCCACCGCCGCGGGCGTGAAAGCCGCAACGATCTACGCGCATTATCCGTCGAAGGAGCACGTGCTCGCCGAGCTGTGCCGGGTCGGGCACGAAGAGCAGTTCCGAGGTGTTCGCACCGCCGTACTCGACAGCGGCGGCGACCCGCGCGAGCAGATCGTGGCCTACGTGCGTGCGCACGTGGATTTCCACACCACTTATCCGATGCTTGCAGTGGTCTCGAATTCGGAACTGCACGTGTTGAGCGAAGAACTCGGCGCAGCGACCTTCGTGCTGCGGCGCCAATCCGAGGCGCTGATGCAGGACATCATCACGCGCGGGATGGACAGCGGACACTTCCACGTACGTGATCGCTGGCTGGCGGTGGCGGCGATCGGCGGCATGGGGTTGCGCGTGGCGTACTGGTTTTCGCCGGATTACAAGTTGAGCGCTGCACAAGTGGCGGAGGGCTACGCGGAATTTGCCTTGCGCATTCTGGGTGCGGATGCAAAGCCTGATCGCAAGCCGGCGAAAAGGTAAGTAAGCGTGCCGTCATCGCGCAAGGAAAACGACATGGCACTCGAGTTTGTTACCGGTTCCATCCGCCGCACCGAGCACCGCGGTGACGATGACCTGCTGAGCGCTGGGCTGGGGCTTGCCGGTGTCGCCGACCTGCCAGTCCGCTTTGCCGATCCGGCGCAACCGACCGCCCGGGAATTGCGCCGCCGCGCGATCCAGACCGGCTGGAAGGGCATTGCCGATCTTGGCCCGCTGGGTGGATTCGGGCGCGTTTATGGCGGCGTGCCGGATGTACCCGGTCGCGAGTACAGCGCATTCGCGAAGCTCGCGCACGCGCGCCATCCGCATCGCGTGCTCTGCCAGGTGCCCGACGCATTCGATGCGCACGCACGCTGCCTCGTGGTCGCACCCTCATCAGGTTCGCGCGGCGTTTACGGCGCGATGGCGCTCGCCGGCGGCTGGGCATTGCCGCGCGGTTGCGCAGTGGTGTTCACCGACAAGGGCACCGGCTCCGGCTACTTCGATTGCGCCAGCGGTACGGGTGTGGCGCTGGACGGCACGCGTGCTGCCGCGGGCAGCGCGATGCTCGAATTCGAACCCGCGAACGCGCGCGCCGATGCCGGTATCGCGGTCAAGCATGCGCACTCGGGCGATCATCCCGAGGCCGACTGGGGCGCGCATGTGTTGCAGGCTGCCGCGTTCGGTCTGGCCATGCTCGACGAGGCTTTTCCGGCGCAGGCGCCGTTCACGCCGGGCAACACGCGCATTCTTGCTATCGGAATTTCCAACGGCGGAGCCGCGGTGTTGCAGGCGGCCGGCGTCGATCGCGATGGCTGGCTGGATGGCGTGGTGGCACTCGAGCCAAACGTGCAGGCACCGGTGCGCGGACGCGCGCTGTATGACTACGCCAGCGAGGCGGCGTTGTGGATGCCTGCTGCGTTGACCGCTGCTCGGTTCAAGGATATTCCGTTCGCGCGTGTCGGCGAGCTGCCGCCGCCGGCGTGGGCGGCGCGCTGCGGCAATTTGCATGAGCGGGGTCTGTTGCCCTCCGGCGATCCCGCGGCCGCCGGCGACGCCGCGCGCGACTACCTGCATGCCTCCGGTTGGTGCGACGAGGCGCTGGCGACCGCCGCGACATCGGTGGCCTTCGACCTTTGGCGCGCGGTCACAGTCACGTATTCGTCGGCCTACCTGCGCGCCAATGTCGGTGCCATGCCGTGTGGATTCGTGTTTCGGCCGATCGAAGTACCTGCGGTGCCGCCGCCCGTTGTACGTGCGGCGTGGTGGTCCGACGGCAGCGGCATTCCGCCGGACGTCGGTATCGGCCTGTTCGGTGGACTCGAGGCTTCGCCCGACCCGACCTTGCCGGGTGTGCTGGCGCTGCGTGAACTTTGGGACGGCAATGCCGCCACGGCCGCAACACTGCATGCCGCGGTGGCGCGTCTGGATGCAGGCCTGCCGCGCGCGGACCTGCCGATCTGGATCGTGCACGGCGCCGAGGATGGCCTGATCCCGGCGGCATTTTCGTCCGACATCCATGTCGACTGGCTGCGCGGACAGGGTCGCGTGCCGCGCTATTGGCGCGTGCCGCATGCTCAGCACTTCGATGCATTCCTGCAGTTGCCGGCGTTTGGCGACCGTTACGTGCCGTTGCTGCCGTACGGTTACGCGGCACTGGACCGGATGTACGCGCACGTGGTGCAAGGTGAACCGCTTGCGGACCTGCCGACACCGCAGCCGCGTCCGCGCGGCGCCGACGCGTTGGAACTTGCCGACCTCGATTTGCCGCGCTGACGATCGGCCCCGGGCGAACGGCCTTCAAGATCGCATGCTCGGCAGTTATGCTTGTCGGCCCGGCGCCGCTCGGGCGCTGAGCATCAGGAACCGACATGAGCCTCACTGCAACATTCCAGACCTCGCAGGGCCCGATCCATGTGCGCCTGTTTGACGACAAGGCGCCGCTTACCGTCGCCAATTTCGTGAACCTCGCACAGCGCGGGTTCTACGACGGTTTGAACTTCCACCGCGTGATCGCCGATTTCATGGTACAGGGTGGTTGCCCCAGCGGCACCGGTACCGGTGGCCCCGGTTACAGGTTCGAAGATGAATGCCGCGCCGACCTGAAGCACGATGCGCCCGGCAAACTGTCGATGGCGAACGCGGGTCCCGGCACCAACGGCAGCCAGTTCTTCATCACCCACGTGCCGACTCCGTGGCTGGATGGCAAGCACACGATCTTCGGCGAAGTGGTCGCCGCGGATGACCAGAAAGTGGTCGACGCGATCCGTCAGGGCGACAAGATCGAGAAGCTCACGATCGAAGGCGACACGGCAGCGCTGCTCGCCGCGAACGCGGAGCGCATCGGTCAATGGAACGCAGTGCTCGACGCACGCGGCTGATTGCGCTCGATGCAGGCAGGAAAAAGGCGGGGCATGCCCCGCCTTTTTCATGTTCCCGTGAAGGCGTCCGCCTTCAGCTGCGCGCGCCACCCTTGCGCTTGAAAGCGGTGTAGATCGCCAACAGGATCACCGCACCGCCGACCGATGCGATGAAGTGAATGAAGCCGGTCGGTCCCCACCAGCCGAGGTGTTCGCCGACCCAGGTCGCGAGCACTGAACCCACGATGCCGATGATGATGGTGAGGATCCAACCCATTGGCGCGTTGTCGCGGTCAATCAGCTTGGCGATGACGCCGATGATGAAACCGATGATGATCATCCAGAGCCAATGCAGCATGTTCATTACCTCCGGTTGCATGGATACCGCTGGTGCCTGAACGCCCCGGTGCATTCCCCGACGGCTCGCCTTGAGGCCCGTTCGCCGCTTTTGCAGCTTAGCAAACCGCGCTGCCGGAACTGCAAGGGCCACGCGGTGCCGGGTGCCGTTGCGGCGCCGGGCCAACAGGCGTGACGTGGTAGAATTGCCGGCTGGATTGCACCGTCACTGTCGAGGATTTCCCATGTTGAAGCTCGCCGCCCGTACCGGCCGCGCCAAGCCCAGCGCGATCATGATCATCGCCGACAAGGCCAAGCAGTTGAAGGCCGAGGGCAAGGACGTTGTCAATTTCTCGATCGGTGTGCCGAATTTCCTGCCCGGTGAGCATGTTTACGCCGCCGTGCGCGACTGGACGGCGCACGACAGCGGCAGTTACGGCACCAATCGCGGTTCGCCCGAACTGCTGGACGCAATCGTCGCGCACTTCAAGCAAAGTGGTTTGGACGGCTATACCCGCAACCACGTCACCGTCGGCATCGGCGCCAAGCAGGTGCTGTACAACCTGTGCGAGGCGCTGCTCGACGAGGGCGACGAGATCGTGTTCCCGGCGCCGTACTGGACCAGTTACGTGGACATCGCCGAAATCCTCGGCGCCAAGGTGACGATCCTCCCGTGCCCGCCGGAGCAGCATTACAAGCTGACGCCGCAACAACTCGACAAGGCGCTGGCGTCGAACCCGAAGCTGTTCCTGTTCAACAATCCGTCCAATCCGACCGGGATGGTGTACACGCGCGCTGAAATCGCCGCGCTGGCGGAAGTGCTGGTCAAGCACCCGAACACATGGATCATCGCCGACGACATCTACAACCGCCTCGTCTTCGATGGCATCGGCTACCACAACTTCGTGCAGGTGAAGCCCGAGTTGCGCGAGCGCACCTTCATCATGGATTCGCTGTCCAAGACCTACGGCATGCCCGGCTGGCGCGTCGGTTTCGTCGCCGGCCCTGAAGCTGGCATCAAGGCGCTGGTCACCTTGAATTCCAACCACATCACCTGCCTGCCGGAAGTCATCAACGCCGCTGCCGTTGCGGCCTTGAACGGGCCGCAGGACATCCCGGCGGCGAAGCGCGAAGAATTCTCGAAGCGCCGCGATGACGTCGTCAACGCGCTGCAATCGATTCCGGGCGTGCATTGCCCGCGTCCGCAGGGCGCGTTCTATGCGTTCCCGGATATTTCAGTCGCGTTCGGCAAATCGCACAACGGCAAGCTGATCGCCAACGACGTGGATTTCTGCAAGTTGCTGCTGGACGAAAAGTTCGTCGCCACTGTTCCGGGCTCGGCCTTCGGTGAACCGCGCAGCTTGCGGATCTCCTACACCTGCGCACCCGACCAGTTGCAGAAGGGCCTGGCGCGCATCCAGTCGTTTTTCGCCGAGTTGAGTGACGCCAGCGTCGAGCCGGCTGCAGCCAGCGCCTGAGCGCAATTGAATTCGGGGTCAGAGTGCACTCTGGCCCCTTTTTTCTGCTTTTAACTTGCACGGAGTAGAACCATGAAGAACCCCGTTCGCGTTGCAGTGACCGGCGCCGCCGGCCAGATCGGCTATGCCCTGTTGTTCCGCATTGCCGCCGGCGACATGCTCGGCCCCGACCAGCCGGTGATCCTGCACCTGCTCGAAATCACGCCTGCACTGCCGGCGCTGAACGGCGTGGTGATGGAACTGGACGACTGCGCGTTCCCGCTGCTGGCGGGCGTGGTCGCCACCGACGACGCCAATGTCGCCTTCAAGGACGTCGACTACGCGCTGCTGGTCGGCGCGCGTCCGCGCGGCCCCGGCATGGAGCGCAAGGATCTGCTGTCCGCCAATGGCGCGATTTTCGGCCCGCAGGGCAAGGCGCTGAACGCGCACGCGAAGCGCGACGTGAAGGTGCTCGTGGTTGGCAATCCGGCCAACACCAATGCGCTGATCGCGCAGGCCAATGCGCCGGACCTCGATCCGAAATGCTTCACCGCGATGGTGCGGCTGGACCACAACCGCGCCAAGGCGCAGCTGGCCGCCAAGGTCGGCGCGCACAACACCGACGTCAAGCGCATGACGATCTGGGGCAATCATTCGTCCACCCAGTATCCCGACATCCATCACGCAACCGTCCACGGCAAGCCGGCGTTGTCGCTGGTCGATGAGGCTTGGTACGAGAAGGAATTCATCCCGACCGTGCAGCAGCGTGGCGCCGCGATCATCAAGGCGCGCGGCGCGTCGTCGGCAGCCTCCGCCGCAAACGCCGCGATCGACCACATGCGTTCCTGGGCGCTCGGCACCAGCGAGGGCGACTGGGTGTCGATGGGCATTCCGTCGGACGGTTCCTACGGCATCGCGCCCGGCGTGATCTACGGCTATCCCGTCACCTGCAAGGACGGCAAATACACGATCGTGCAGGGGCTCGAAATCGGTGCGTTCTCGCGCGCGCGCATGGATGCCACCGCCAAGGAACTGCACGAGGAAGCCGACAGCGTCAAATCGCTGCTGGGTTGAGACGCTGCAATCACGTTTGACCGGGAGGGCGGCTGTGGCCGCCCTTCTGCGTTGCGCGGATCCGGCGGCCCGGATCCGACCGCTGCGCTGTGTCGCGCGGAAGGGCAGGCCGGACCGGGCTCGGCACTTGTACGCTGCGAGCCGCCCGAGTAGCTTGGCGCGTCCGCGGGGAAGCCACCCGCCGGGTGTTGCAGGGCACCAGGGTTGCGCACGACGCGCGGCCTGATTCGGGTAGGGAGTCAATCCTTTTCCGTAGTGGGGTGTGGCATGCGCGTCCTTTCGATGATGCGGGCTGCTGCTGGCGCGGCGGCGTGCGTCGCGGTGTATGTGGTTGGTGTGGCATTCGCCCACCAGATCGATACCGGTTCGTCCGACGCGGCCCTCCTTGCTGCCGAGGTGTGGGCGTTCCCGAAACACCATTCGCCGGACCCGAGCCTGCCGCAGCCGACGCAGGCCGCGAAGCCTGACATGAACCTGATACTGCACGTAGCGGGTAGTACGCGTACCTATACGAATGCGCAGTTGCACTCGGACTTCTTCGCCCCGGACTGGTTTCCGCAGGATCATCCGCCGATGCCGCACATCGTCGCGTTCGGTCGCAAGCCGGCGTGGGCCTGCGCGGCCTGTCATAACGTGGGCGGCGAAGGATATCCAGCGACTGCGTCACTGGCGGGACTGCCCGCCGCATACATTCGCGAGCAACTGCAGGCGTTTCGCGGCGGCCAACGCGACAATGACGTCATGCCGCAGGAAGCCCGGAACCTCGCGGCGCAGGACGAGGCGGCGGCGATCGAGTATTTCTCGAAACTGCATCCCGCTTCCCACGTACGGGTGGTCGAATCCGCAACCGTCCCGAAAACGCATTGGGACGACTATGTCCTGGCGCCGGATCATGGTGGCGCGCGCGAGGCGATTGGTGAGCGCGTCATCGAGGTCCAACCCAGGGACGACAACGGCAGCGAGCGTGCCATCTTCACTGCCTACGTGCCGCCGGGCAGCGTGGCCGCCGGTGCAAAGATCGCGGCGCATGGCGTGGGCGCGGCGCCGGCTTGCGAGTCCTGCCATGGCGCGAAGTTGCAAGGCGTCGGCGACATCCCGTATCTCGCTGGCCGCTCGCCGACCTACATCGTGCGCGAGTTGATCCTGTTCCGCCTCGGCAAGCGCACCAATCCGGGCGCCGCGCCGATGCGCGCGGAAGTCTCGCACCTGACGCTCAAAGACATGATCGACGTGGCGGCGTACGCGGCATCGTTGAAGTCGTAGGTGGGCAAGCGGATGCGCTAAAATGGCGGCTTTGCCGGAGGCCGCATGAGCGCATCCCCATCCGCAGGCGCACGGTTCCGTGCTGCGCTGGCCGCCGAATCGCCGTTGCAGGTGGTCGGTGCCATCACGGCCTACGCCGGATTGATGGCCAAACGCGTCGGCTACCAGGCCTTGTACCTCTCGGGTGGCGGCGTTGCGGCGAATTCCCTGGGCATGCCCGATCTCGGCATCTCGACCATGGAGGACGTGCTCACCGATGCACGCCGCATCGTGGATGCCACGCAGCTGCCGTTGCTGGTCGACATCGACACCGGCTGGGGTGGCGCCTTCAACATCGCCCGCACCATCCGCTCGTTTGAACGGATCGGCGTAGCCGCCGTGCACATGGAAGACCAGGTCGGCCAGAAACGCTGCGGCCACCGTCCCGGCAAGGAAGTGGTGCCGTTGGGGGAGATGGTCGATCGCGTGAAGGCCGCTGTCGATGCCAAAACCGATCGCGATTTCGTGCTGATGGCGCGCACGGATGCTGCCGCGGTGGAAGGCATCGACGCCGCCATCGAACGCGCGGTGGCTTACGTCGAGGCCGGCGCCGACATGATCTTTCCCGAGGCCATGAAGACGCTGGACGACTATCGCAAGTTCAAGGCGGCCGTGAAGGTGCCGATCCTCGCCAACCTCACCGAGTTTGGCGCGACGCCATTCTTCACTGTCGATGAATTGCGTTCCGCGAACGTGGACATCGCGCTGTATTGCTGCGGTGCCTATCGCGCCATGAACAAGGCCGCACTGGGTTTCTACGAAACCGTGCGCCGCGACGGCACGCAGAAGTCGGTGGTGCCGGCGATGCAGACCCGCGAGGAGTTGTACGACTTCCTC
>DASSNC010000029.1:0-11159 GCA_035688305.1 Rhodanobacteraceae bacterium | reverse complement strand
AAATACAAGGCGCTCGGCATCGATGTGCGTTTCGTGCAATCGAACGTGTCGCGGTCGGCCCAGGGCGTGTTGCGCGGGTTGCATTACCAATGGCCGCACCCGCAGGGCAAATTGGTGTCGGTGCTGGAAGGCGAGGTCTACGATGTGGCCGTGGACATCCGCCGCGGCTCGCCGACGTTCGGAAAGCACGAGGCCGCGATGCTCACCGGCGCGAATCATCGCCAATTGTGGATTCCGGAAGGCTTCGCGCACGGCTTCTGCGTGGTGAGCGAATCGGCGACCTTCATCTACCAGTGCACCGATTTGTACGATCCCAAGGCTGACGCAGGTGTGCGTTGGAACGACGCCGCGCTCGCGATCGACTGGCCGGTGGCGGCGCCGCTGCTTTCCGCCAAGGACGAACAGTCTCCATTCCTTGCCGACGTGCCGGCGGATCGCTTGCCGGTGTACATGCCAGCGTGAGCAATGCCATGCGCATTCTCGTTCTCGGCGCGAACGGGCAGGTGGGGCACGAGCTGCTGCGGGCTCTGGCAAGCGGTGTGCACGAACCGAACCCTCACCCGCCCCTGCCGGGCACCCTCTCCCGAGGGGAGAGGGAAAAGGCAGTGAATCCCTCTCCGGCGCGAAGCGGGCAGCTGTTGAACCCCTCTCCGTCCGGGAGAGGGGCGGGGGTGAGGGTACGCGATTGCGAGATCATACCCGCCACCCGCAGCGGCACGCTCGCTGATGGAGCTTCGTGCGAGCGAATAGACATTGCAGACTTGGAGAGACTGGTTGCAGCGCTCGATCGCATCAGCCCTGATGTCATCATCAATGCCGCCGCCTATACCGCGGTTGATCGAGCCGAAGATGAGCCGGAACTCGCGCAGCGCGTCAACGCCGATGCCGTCGGCGTGTTGGGCGCCTGGGTCGCGCGGTACGCTGCGCGGGTGGTGCACTTTTCCACCGACTACGTATTCGATGGCAACGCATCGCGGCCGTATCGCGAAGATGACCCAACCCATCCGCTTGGCGTTTACGGCCGCAGCAAACTCGCGGGCGAACTCGCGCTGCGCGACAGCGGTGCGCGGCACCTGATTTTTCGCACTGCGTGGGTGTACGCCGCGCGTGGTCACAACTTTTTGCGGACGATGCTGCGCCTCGGCGCCGAACGTGACGATTTGCGCGTGGTGGATGACCAGATCGGCGCGCCGACACCCGCGCGTTTGATCGCGGAGGCCACCGCGCTGGCGATCGTCCGTTGGCATGGTGGCGAACCCGGCGCATCTGCAACCTTTGACGGCACTTATCACCTCGTCGCTGGCGGTCAGGTCAGTTGGTGCGGCTTTGCCCGCGCGATCTTCGACCGGGCCGTGTCGGCCGGCCTGCTTGAAAGCGCGCCGCGCGTCGCGCCTATCACCACCGCCGAATACCCGACCAAGGCGACGCGCCCCGCGTATTCGGTGCTCGATTCCGCGAAGCTGCAGGCGGCCTTGGATGTGCGGTTGCCCGCCTGGCAAACCGCGCTTGATGGCGTGATCGGTGAATTGGCGGGATCCGGGGCGTTGCGGCGCCAGGGCAGTTGAGAGCCACTGGTTGGTCTTTCGGCGAGCTTGCCCCCACCCCAGCCCTCCCCCGTAAACGGGGGAGGGGGTTGATCAGCTTCCTTCCCCCGCCTGCGGGGGAATTTCATGATGGTGTTCCTTCCCCCGCTTGCGGGGGAAGGTGCCCGCAGGGCGGATGGGGGCCATCGCGAGGGGAGTTGGTGATATTCCTTCCCCTGGTTGCGAGGGAAGTTCCCGGTGCTGTTCCTTCCCCCGCCTGCGGGGGAAGGTGCCCGCAGGGCGGATGGGGGTGATCGCGGCAGGGCGTTGGTGATTTTCCTTCCCCCGCTTGCGAGGGAAGGTGTCCGCAGGGCGGATGGGGGCGATCGCGAGGGGAGTTGGTGGTTTTCCTTCCCCCGCCTGCGGGGGAAGGTGCCCGGAGGGCGGATGGGGGCGATTGCGGCGAGGCATCGTTGCGCGTTGCAGTGTGATGCCCGCGCGGCGCTGGCCATGGCTCCGGACGCGAGTGAGCCTGTGTCCACAACCGCTCGTCGGCCCATTGGCGCCGTCTGTCGGCAAGTGCTTGGAATCCCGTGGGTCTTGCCGGAAGATCACCGTCGGGAGCGGACTTTGTCCGCCAGATTGCTTTTGACCTGTGGGGGTGTGCGGTGTCGGGGAACCATCCAACCCAGTTGATTCGGCCACGCAGCGGCGGCTTCACGCTGGTCGAGCTGATGATCACGATCGTGATTGCCGCGATCCTGCTGATGATTGCGGTGCCGAGCTTCAAGCACATCATTCTCGCCAACAAGCTGAACACCGCCGCCAACGCGATTTCCAACTCGGTGCAGCTGGCGCGGCTGGACGCGATCAAGCTCAACTCCACCACGCAGTTCTGCGGCAACACCACCGCCGCCAACAACACCGACACCCTTGGCGCCGCATGTGGCACCAACACCGGCGCGGTGTATTCGCTGCCGCAAAGCGCGACGACCGCGGCCCAGGTGCAAAGCAACACGCCGGGGCTGACATCGCCCGTCCAGATCGCGAGCGCGGGCGTCACCGGCGTGCGCTTCTCGGGACAGGGTTTCGGGTACTCGCCGACCGGCTCGTCCAACACGCCCTACACCGGCAACGTCGCCGTCATCTGCACGTCGCAGTTGAGCAGCGACAATCTGCGTGTGGTCAGCATGACGACCGGGTCCAACGTCGCGACCGCCACTTCCACGGGGTCCTGCCCATGAAATTGTTCCATGCGAAACGGCATGTGCCGCGCCACCTCGTTCGCGGCGTCGGCATGATCGAAGTCCTGATTGCGGTGCTGGTGGTGTCGATCGGGTTCCTCGGCATGGCGGCGTTGCAGGCGAAAGCCTTGTCGACCAACAACAGCGCGATGGCGCGCAGCATGGCCACCGTCAGCACCTATTCGATCCTTGACTCGATGCGCGCCGACATCGTCAACGCCAAGGCCGGCAGCTACAACGGCACCGTGACGGCGAACGCCTGTCCTGCCGCCGGCGGCAGCCTTGCCAGTACCCAACTCGCGGCGTGGTGTGGCCAGCTCGCCGATGCGCTGGGCGCGGTGGCCACCACCACCGGCACCGTCGCTTGTTCGTCGGTGGGCGACTGCACCGTCACCATCCAGT
Organism: Rhodanobacteraceae bacterium; assembly: GCA_035688305.1. GTDB lineage: Bacteria > Pseudomonadota > Gammaproteobacteria > Xanthomonadales > Rhodanobacteraceae > 66-474. The sequence continues at coordinate 7,990 of DASSNC010000029.1, read as the reverse complement.
TTGATGACAGTCGCGGCACCAGTGCCGGCGCGGGTAGCAGCAGCGTGGGCTCCAACGCCCAGAAAGTGACCACCGAGGCGGTACTATGAGCGCGCGTCGTCCATGTATGCAGCGGCGCGCCTTGCGCAGCCGGGGTTTTACCCTGATCGAGTTGATGATCGCGATGATCCTTGGCTTGATCGTGATCGCCGGCGTCACCAGCATTTTCCTGGCTGGCCAGCAAAGCTACCGCACCAACAATGCGCTGGGCGAAGTCGAAAGCAGCTCACGCATCGCCTTTGAATTGATGGCGCGCGACATACGGCAGGCGGGCCTTGCCGGATGTGATACCTCCAGTGGTCGCGTGGCCAACGTGCTCAACAATGCCAGTACGGATTGGTGGGCCAACTGGGCCAACGCCGTGCACGGCTACGGCGGCGGCAACAGCAGCGTCGTCGATGGCGACTCCGACCAGACCGATCCTGCCGTCACCACGGGCACCGCTGCCAAAAATCGCGTCGCCGGTACTGACTCGCTGCAACTCATCGGCGCCAGCGGCCTGCCGGTGACCATCGAGGAAGACAAGGAGCCTGCCGCCAACTTCAAGCTCAACACGTCCACGACCGAGCTTGCCGACGGCGACATCATCATCGTCTGCTCGCCCGACCACGCCGCCATCCTGCAAATTTCCAACTACAACAACAGCAACGTCACGGTCGTACACAACACCGGCAACACCATTTCGCCGGGTAACTGTTCCAAGGGCCTCGGGTACCCGACCGTCTGCACGACCAATGGCAACGTCTACACGTTCCCGCCCAATTCGTCGATCGCGAGGATGGGCGCTTTTGATTGGTATATCGGCTACAACGACACGGGCGGCAAGTCGCTTTACCGGATTGCGCTGTCCAATACCGGTGGAACCTCGGTGGCCGCAGCGGCACAAGAGATGGTCCGCAACGTCACCGACATGCAGATCACCTACCTGCAGGGTTCGGGCACCGCCTTTATCCCGGCCGCCAGCGTTTCCAACTGGGGTGCCGTGACTGCGGCCCGCGTCACCTTTACCGTCGAGAGCACCTTCGGACGCGCCACTGCCAAGGGCGACAAGCCGATCGTGCGTACCTACTCCGCCACCACAACCGTGCGCAACCGGGTGAATTGACATGCCGCATGCCCAATCTAATCGTGTCGTCATCGAACGCGCGTCGCGCGGTCATCGCCGTCACCAGCGCGGTGCCGCACTGGTGGTCTCCCTGATCCTGCTGATCGTGATCACGCTGGTGGGCCTGGCCGCCATCGGCACCACCATCATCCAGAACAAGGCGGCGGCCAATCAATATGATCGCCAGATTTCGTTCCAGAGCGCCGAAGGCGCGATGCGCGTGGCGGCGGCGCTGATTCCCGGCAATCCCGGCATGGTCGCGCGTGACTGCCAGATCGGCGGCACGGTCTGCCAGGCCAATCCGTTCGCGGATGCAACCCTGCCTCCCGGCAGCATCCATTCGGTCCCTGCCAATCCGGGATCCAGCGGTGGCACCGATACCACGTTCACCGCCAGCGCGGTGGCGGCCATGCAGCCGCAATTCGTGATCGAGAGCATGGGCAAGTGGACATCCACCAGCAACAACGTGGGCTGTGGCAACAGCGCCAACTCGCGCAACTACGGCGCCAACTGCGGCGAGGTGCAAGCCGTCTATTACCGAGTGACCGCGCGCAGTTGCGATCCCTCCGCCTCGGCGTGTGACAACCGCGCCATCGTGACCTTGCAATCGATCATCAAACAGGGCTGATGACAGCCCCTTCGCTGGCGCTCGTGCGCCGGCGTCCTTCGGAATCCGATGCCATGAAAACTCCATTCCATTCGTGCAGCAAGCCGGTCCGATTCCTCGGCGTGGCCTTGTCGTTGGCGATGAGCCTGGCTACGGTTGGCGTGCTGGTCATGCCGGCGGTGGCCTTTGCCGCCTCTTCGAACCCGGCAGTCGACCAGGAACCCCTGACCGTGCAGCCGACGGTGCCGCCCAACATCATGCTGATGCTGGATGATTCGGGTTCGATGACATGGGACGTGATGCCCGACTATGGCTCCCTGAGCGACACCTCCGCGGACGGCCTGACGGACTCCGATGTCAATGGCGTCTATTTCAACCCGACCGTGACCTACACGATTCCGCCGCAGGCGGATGGCACGTCGTACACCACGCCGAGTTTCGGCAGTGCGCCGATCAACGGCTTCGATCCCACCGGCACCACGGTGGATATCGCCCAGTACCGGGGCCAGTACGACTCCTACAACGTCAACTATTACGGAACGCCGGTCCCGTATTCCGTTGGCGTCGCCAAAGCGGGGGCGAGCACCTACCAACCCGCCAACTCATGTCCGAGCAACACCGCGCTGTCGGGAGGCGCCCAGCCCGGGTATTGCTACTACACCGACCAAAACAACATTCCGACCGGACCGGTCAGTTTCTTTGACAAGGGCAACGGCTATTTTTATGTCAGCCGCTGCAACAGCGTCGGGGATATTTACAGCTACGCCAAGAACAACAAGGATACTTGTACTCCGGGCCTCTCGTTCTTCATCTACACCACCACCAACTCGGGTGGTGGCTATACCCGCCACTATGTCGGCGAGAACACCGGCGATTGCGCCGCGGCCGGTCTGGCGAGCAGTGTTTGCGACGACAGCGACTCCGTTCGCCAGAACGTGGCCAACTGGTTCTCTTACTACCACACCCGAATCCTGATGGCCAAGACCGGCCTGATGAGCGGGTTTTCCACCCTGAGTGCGAAGTACCGCTTCGGCTTCGGCTCCATCAACGGCAACAATGATTCGAACCTGCCGTCGCCGACCGGTACCTATGGTTCCAACAACAACAAGATCGCCAAGGTCCAGCCCTTCGGCAATGGCGCCGCCAATACCCAGAAGGCCTACTTCTGGAATTGGGTGAAGGGCGAAAAGCCCGGCAGCAGCACGCCGTTGCGCCGCGCGCTGCAGGCGGTCGGAAAGTACTACCAGACCAAGCAACCGTGGGATTCGACGCCGGACGACCCGGGCTACAATTCGGCCCCGAACGCGACCAACAGTCCGCTGGCTTGCCGCGCTGCGTACACCATCCTCACCACCGACGGTTTCTGGAACGGTGGTACGCCGTCCAGCATCGGCAACGCCGATGGCACCAACGGTACCAAGGTGACCGGGCCGAACAACCAGAGCTATACCTATACCGCTGCAGCACCCTATTCGGACAACAATTCGGACACCCTTGCCGACGTGGCCATGTACTACTGGGAGACCGACCTGCAGGATGGCAGCGGCAGCAGCTACAACCTGTCCAACGAAGTGCCGACCAGCACCGAAGATCCGGCCTTCTGGCAGCACATGACCACCTTCACGATGGGCCTCGGCTACAAGCCGGTCAACATCGCGCCGTCGGGAACCACCACGGACCAGATCTTCGACTGGGCCAACGGCGGCACCGCGATCAGTGGCTTCAGCTGGCCCACGCCGGGCGGAGATTCGATCAACAACATCGCCGACCTGGTGCACGCGGGTGTGAACGGGCACGGCGCGTTCTTCTCGGCCACCAGCCCACAGGCCTTCACCGCGGGCATCCAGTCGGCGTTGAAGCGCGTATCCGAGCGTGTGGGTACCGGCGCCAGCCTTTCCGCCAATTCCACCAGCCTGACCACCGGCACGGTGATCTACCAGGCCAACTATTACACCTCGGTGTGGAAGGGTGACTTGAAGGCGTTCTCGGTCAATGCGACCACGGGGGCCATTTCCACCACGCCGACGTGGCAGGCTTCGAACCAGATGCCGACTGCCGCCAATCGCACCATCGAAACCTACAACACCACCACCGGCAAGTTCGTGGCCTTCAAGAATGGCACCAGTTCGGCGCCGTCCTTGTCGTCCGCGCAATTGACGGCACTGGGGGCCACCGCGACCGAGCAGCAAGCCATCGTGAACTACCTGCGTGGCGATGCATCGGGTGAGGAAAAGAACGGTGGCCCGTACCGCAGCCGCGATACCGCGCTCGGCGATGTGGTGCATTCACAACCGGTGTACTCGGGCATTCCCGATGTGAACGAATTCATCAACCAGAGTTTCCTCGGCACCATCACGGATTCCAGCGGCACCATTCCGTACTATGTCTGGGCCGTGGGCACCACCAATGGGTCCGGGAAGGTTACCCCGAGCGCCGTATCCACACGTTCACCCCTGATCTTCGTCACTGCCAACGACGGCATGTTGCACGCCTTCAATGCAACCACTGGCGCCGAAGTATTCGCGTACCTGCCCGGCGCGGTGATCACCGCCGGCATCAAGGGTCTTTCCGACCCCAGCTACGGGCAAAGCTCGGATCCGCACCAGTTCTTCAACGATGGCCAGTTGACGATCGCCGACGCCTACATCGATACCGGTGATGGCAACGGCCAGTCCTGGCACACCATCCTCGTCGGCACCACCGGCCTTGGCCTCGCCAGGACGGTCTTTGCGCTGGACATCACCGATCCGTCCAGCATCACGCCGCTGTGGGAACGTTCGGCGGGTGATGGCAAGGCGGGCAGCGATTACATCGGCCAGATGGTCGGCAAGCCGGTGATCGCGCAAACCAACTACACGCCGAAGTCCGGCGCCACCGCGGCCAGTTCCACCTGGTCGGTGCTGATCGGCAACGGCTACAACAGTGCCAACGGCGTCGCAGCGTTGCTGCAGTTCAATCTCGCCGATGGCACGCTGAGTGTGCACAAGACCGATGGCAATACCGGCAACGGCCTGGCGGCACCGCTGGCGTGGATGGATGCACCTACCAACGGCGTGTCCGACATCGCATACGCGGGTGACGATTTGGGCCGCGTGTGGTCGTTTGCGCTGAACGACATCACCGGTGCGAACGCGGACCTGAACAGCAATGGCCAGCTGCTGTTCACTGCCAGGGACTCGGGTGGCAAGGCGCAGCCGATCACGGCGGGGATGTTGGCCGGCACCAACCCGGTTACCGGGGATGTGTGGTTGTTCTTCGGCACTGGCCAGTACTTGAGCAATGCGGACTTGAGCAACATCGATACGCAGACCTGGTACGGCATCATCGTGCAGTCGAATACGCCGAACATCGTCAGCAACCTGGCGAACGGGCGTAGCGCCTTGACCCAACGCACCATCACCAACCAGACCGCGGCCAGTGGCAGCACGCTCGCGGGGCGCTCGGTTTCCTCGCAGGTCACCAACTCCGATGGGACCAACGACATGACCGGCAAGTCGGGTTGGTACATGGATCTGTTGGCGCCGATCGGTGCAGGCGGCGCGCTGGTGAAGCAGGGCGAACGCATGATCGATCCAAACCAGTTCCAGGGCAGCGTGTTGATCGGCGTGACCCGCATCCCGGAGGTCACGGATGTCTGCAACCCGTCCGGCACGGGTTGGATCATGGCGCTCGACCCGTTCACCGGCACCGGGCCATTGAACGACTTCTTCGACGTCAACGGCGACGGCTCCATCAATTCCGGCGACCAGGTCAATGGCGGCGTTGCCGCGGGCGTGGGCTTCAGTTCCTTGCCGAATGCGCCGATTTTCGTTGGCGGCGCGATGGAGACGAGCTTTGACAACGGTACCAACTCGACCATCGGCACGGCGGGTTCGACCGGCGTAACCAAGCGCGTCAGTTGGCGTGAACTGGTGAATCCGTGAACACCGTGGTGACAAGGGGGAAGGTCATGGCGACATTAGGCAATCGTGGATCCGCACTGCGGACGGCGAAGGCGACGCTCCGCAGCCGCGGGTTCACGCTGATCGAAATGGTGATCGTGGTGCTGATTATCGCGATCCTCGCGGCGATCGCGATCCCGTCGTACAACAACTACATCACCAAGACGCGGCGTAACGCAGCCTCGGGGTGCCTGTCGCAGTACGCCAACTACATGGAGCGTTACTACACCACCAACCTGCGTTACGACCAGGACACGTCGGGTACCAAGCTGACCACGCCGCCGGCACTGGGTTGCTCGGCTGCGGCGGAAACTGGCGATTACTACCAGTACGCGTTTGCCGCGAGCCAGCCCACGCAGTCCACGTACACGATCCTCGCCAAGCCGCAAGGCACGCAGGCATCGCGTGATACGCAGTGCGCTACGCTGGGCATCGACCAGACCGGTCAGCGCTACTACCAGTCGACCAAGTCCGACTCCGCTGGTTTGGATACCTGTTGGAAGTAGGCGGACCGTCCAGCCTTCCTGCACGAGTGGGTCGGGCCTACCGGCCCTCCTGCAACATCCGCTGTCTGTAGGAGGGCCGGTAGGCCCGACTCAGGCACTGAGGTTTCTCCACGTATTGTGCATGACATTCAGTCATTTACGACCGCATGTAATGGAAAGCTCCCTCTCCCCCAACGGTTGCATCGTTGGGGGAGAGGGCTGGGGTGAGGGGGCGAACAGCCAGCTGCTGGCGGAATACTCGGTCAACGCCCAAGCGCGGACGGGCTTACTTCGCTCTGAATGCGCTTTCGTTGAACGATCAAGCCCCGCCCCCTCACCCAATCCTCTCCCCCGCAAGCGGCGCGGGGGAGAGGGCTTGTCCCTGGCGCAGCGTGGAAAAACGTGGGGCAACCTCAGACTCAGGCACGGCCCTTAAGCAACGCGAGCGGCGACCTGAAGCTCGCACAAGCGAGCCGTCGTGTTGGCGATCTTGCATGATTGCGCGTGCGTGGCACGATGACGCTTTGCCCCGTGCAAGGAATCCGTCATGCAATACCGCCGCCTTGGTTCATCCGGCCTGCAACTCTCGGCACTGTCGTTTGGCGCCTGGGTGACGTTCGGCCGGCAAGTTGACCGCACGCTTGCGCGTGAGTTGCTGGCTTGTGCGTTCGATCACGGCGTCAACTATTTCGACAACGCCGAAACCTATTCCGCTGGACTCGCCGAAACGATCATGGGTGACGCACTGGCGGACCTGCGCCTGCCGCGCGATGCACTTTGCGTGTCGAGCAAGGTCTATTTCGGCGCCGTCGCCAAACCCAGGCCCACGCAGCGCGGGCTGTCGCGCAAGCATGTGACCGAAGCCTGCCATCAGGCGATGCAGCGATTGCGCGTGGATTATCTCGATTGCTATTTCTGCCATCGGCCCGATCCCGATACGCAGGTCGTGGAAACGGTGTGGGCGATGGACACGCTGATCCGGCAAGGCAAGGTGCTGTACTGGGGCACCAGTGAATGGCCGGCCGATGCCATCCGCGAAGCGCACGCTGCCGCGGCCAGGTACAACCTGCACGCGCCGACCATGGAGCAGCCGCAATACAACATGCTGCATCGTGAGCGCGTGGAAATCGAATACGCACCGCTGTATGGCGAATTCGGCATGGGCACCACGATCTGGTCGCCGTTGGCTTCGGGCATGCTGACCGGCAAGTATTTGCAGGGCACGCCCGCCGGTTCGCGCCTGACACAACCGGGCTACGAATGGTTGCGCGAGCGCTTCGATTCCGCCGAGGGTCGTGCCGGCATGGCGCGGGTCGCGAAACTGGTGCCGATCGCGCGCGAGCTGGGCATGACGCCTGCGCAACTTGCCATCGCGTGGTGCCTGAAGAATCCACACGTATCGACCGTGATGCTGGGTGCCACCAGCATCGCGCAGCTGGAAGAAAATTTCGGCGCGCTGGATGTCGTGGGCAAGCTGGATGATGCGGTGATGCAGCGCATCGAAGCAGCGTTGGTCTAGTGCGGTGGCCCGGAAATAATTTGTCATTCCGGACGAGCCCGGTAGGGGCGAGATCCGGAATCCAGCTCTTGAGCGTGGCCTCATGTGGCATGGATTCCTGGTTCTCGCGTCGATGAGACCGGCGCGAGCCTCGGGATGACAAACAAAAGATTCTCCTGATTATCCCTGAGCTTCAGCTGGTTTTTCCTTCTCCCTCCGGGAGAAGGTGGCGCGAAGCGCCGGATGAGGGTTCGGCGTCGCGCGGCTCAGCACGACGAGCCCTTGGCGGCCACGCGCAAGTGCGGACCCTCACCC
>DASSNC010000007.1:0-12721 GCA_035688305.1 Rhodanobacteraceae bacterium | reverse complement strand
GGCGCCGATCCAGGTCGTGTGCGCCAGCGTCAGCGCGGCGAGTGCAAGGCCCGAAAGGCTGTCGAAACACAACACCATCACGCCGAGCCGGCCGCGGGTCAGGCGCGCGACGTAGCCGGAGAGGAAGCTGCCGCACAGCATGCCGACGCCTTGCGCGGTCATCAGGATGCCGAGCGAGGCGGCGCCGAGGTTGAGGCGCGTGTCGGCGAGCACCGGCAGGCCCACCTGGATCGGGCCGCCCACGAATATCGAAACCACCGCGACATACAGCACGAACGCGCGCAGCGGCACGTCCGCCCACACGTAGCGGAAACCCGCGGCGATGCTGGCGAAGACGCCTTCGTGGTGCCCGGCCGGACGGCTGTCGCCGCTGATGCGGATCAGCATCAATGACGCCAGCGAAAACACGAAACTCGCGGCATCGATGCCGAAGGCAAGTCCCAGTCCGTGTGCATCCGGCAGCGACTGCGCCGACAACGCGTGGTGCGCACCCAGCGCGATCACGAAGCCTGCGATCACCGGGCCGAGCACCATGCTGAGCTGGCGCACGCCCATGAACAGCGCGTTGGCCGGGCGCAACTGTTCGGGCTTCACCAGTTGCGGCAGGATCGCCGAACCCGCCGGATACGCAAACGCGGTGGACAGGCCGATGCCGAGCGCGAGCAGGTAGATCATCCACATCTGGATGTCGCCGGCCAGCACCAGCACGGCCAGCACCACGATGCAGGCCGCGTTGGCGGCGCGCGCGCCCAGCAACACGACGCGCGGCGACATGCGGTCGACCACCGCGCCGCCGATCAGCATGAACACCGCGCGTGGCAACGCCATCACCGCCAGCACGATGCCGAGTGCAGCCGGATTGCCGGTGAGCTTCAACACCAGCCACGGCAATGCCACCAGCGTGAACTGGTCGCCGAGTGCCGAAATCGCGCTGCCGCCAAACAGCAGGCTGAAGTTGCGGATGGCGAACAGCGAGTTGCGCGCAGGTTGGACGGTCGCGGCTGGCGAGTTCATGGGCTTGGGGATCCGTCGTGCGGAGCGCCGGCTCCGGTCAAGCGGGTGATGATAGTGAAGGTGTACGATCGGGCGGAGCGTTTATCATCGGGTCCGCACGCGGACCGATCGCGCGAGGGGGTGCATCATGTTGGACAAGGAACGCCGCAGTGGCGCCAAACCTTTGGCGGTGCGGATGCTGCGCGACCTCAACGAAGCCCAGCAACTCACGCTCGCCAGCCTCGAAAAGTTCGGTTGGGAATTGAAGTTCATCCGGCATCCGCTGTTCATGCCGGCGGTGCCGGTGATGTTCGATCCCGATCAGAAAAAGTTTGCGGTGCTCGAAGACGACGGTTCGTTGAACGAAGCGGCGGCGCTGAAGCTGCGTGATTGATGTTGCGGGAATGGGCCCACCAGGACTCGAACCTGGAACCAAGGGATTATGAGTCCCCTGCTCTAACCAATTGAGCTATAGGCCCGGAGCTTCTGGGGGCATTCTTGCAGAAACCATCCATGGTGCCGGGTGCCGGCCGCGACCTCCCTGTCGCGGCGCTCGTCGTTGCGCGGACTGCCCCCGGCAGTCCGCAAGCGCAACGCCTCGCCCTGAATTCGTCCCGATCCCGTCCGCGACTTTCGCCGCGGCGGCACCTTTTGATGAGTCCCCTGCTCTAACCAATTGAGCTATAGGCCCACACTGCCCGTGGATGGTAGAGGAGGCACGGCGCAAGTGCTACGTCCCAACGATTCTTAGCCCGTTTCATGCGTGCGCTGCAGCGTCTGCCAAGGCACGTCGAGCGGCCGCCAGCGGAAGTATTGCCCGCATCGCTGCGCGAACGCCGATGCCAACCACTATCACGAGAGCTGTCAGGCGGGCTCGGCGCGGTGCACGTCGTGGGTCACGAAGGGCTGCTCGGGGCTCGGTGGAGCCAGCCACTCCGGATGGGCGAGGGTATGGCGCATGTCGTCGAGCCCGGCCTGCCAGTGCTTGCGCATGCCGTCGCGACTGAATTCATAGTCGCGGAAATGCGCGCCGGATGACTTGTCGGTATAAATCAGGTGGATGACATTGGTCAGGGTCGCCGATTGCTGGGCTTCGGCTCGGCGGTAGGCGGCCTTGCGGCGCTGCGCTTCCGGCACCAGCGCCATGAGGTCGTGCAGCAGTCGGCGTTGTTCCTGGGTGCGGCGCATGAACTCGGTGAAAAAGCGGGTACGGCTGGAGTACTGGATTTCCTTGTGGCGTTCGGCGACTTCGATGAGGTCGTGCGGCAGCGCACCGCGCGCGCTCCACAGGTCGATCTGGAACACCAGCGTGTCGCAGCCCGGGTACTCCTTCAGCACCTCATACAGCGGGGTGTTGGATACCACCCCGCCGTCCCAGTAGAACTCGCCGTCGATCTCCACCGGCGGCAAGCCCGGTGGCAGCGCGCCGGAGGCCATGAAGTGCTCGGCACGCAGGCGCTGGCGGCGGTTGTCGAAACGGGTGAAGTTGCCGCTGCGAACGTTGACCGCGCTGACCACCACGTGCGGCGCGCGCGGATCGTTCAGGCGCTCGAAATCCACCAGCCGCTGGAGCGTGTCGCGCAACGGCGCGGTGTCGTACCAACTGGCGCGCTCCGGCGTGCTGCTCGCGCCCATCCCGACGGGTGGAAACAGGCGCGGGCGGAAAAACTCCGGTTGTCCGGCGACCAACGTGCGCAGCGCGGACAGCTCGCCAAGTCGTGCCTGCCACTCGGGCGGCCAGGCGATCTGGTCGAACCACGGTTCGGCCGGCGATGCGCCGCAAATGGCTTCCCAGAATTCGCGCAGGCGCGCGACGCGCGTTGCCGGCGGATTGCCGGCAATGATCGCGGCATTGAATGCGCCAATGGAGATGCCGGACAAGCGATTGGGCAGGATGCCGACCGCGTCCAAGGCCTCGTACACGCCAGCCTGATAGGCCCCGAGTGCGCCGCCGCCCTGCAATGCCAGCGCGATGGTGGCGTAGTCGGCGACCCGGTCCTTGAGTGAGGGCTTGGCGGCGGTGGTGGCCACGGCTATTGCATGAACCAGCCGTGGCTGACCACGATCGATTGCCCGGTCAACGCGGCGGACGGGAACGTGGCGAGGAACAGCGCGGTCTGGGCGATGTCCTCGACGGTGGTGAAGACGCCATCGACGGTGTCCTTCAGCATCACGTTCTTGACCACCTCGTCCTCGCTGATGCCCAACTCCTGGGCCTGCTCGGGAATCTGCTTTTCCACCAGTGGCGTGCGCACGAAGCCGGGGCAGATCACGTGCGAGCGCACGTGGTGCGGGGCGCCTTCCTTGGCGAGCGTGCGGGCCAGGCCCAACAGGCCGTGCTTGGCGGTGACGTAGGGGGCTTTGAGTTTCGAGGCTTCGTGCGAGTGCACCGAGCCCATGTAGATCACGGTGCCGCCGCGGTCATCCTTGTACATGTGCTTGAGCGCGGCCTTGGTGGTGAGGAAGCCGCCATCGAGGTGGATCGCGAGCATCTTCTTCCACTCGGCGAACGGGAACTGGTCGATCGGATGGACGATCTGCACGCCGGCGTTGGAAATGAGGATGTCGAGCGCGCCGAAATGCGCAACCACCTTGTCGGTGCCGGCATTGACGGCATCTTCGTTGGTGACGTCCATGGCGATGCCAATCGCCTTGCCGCCGGCGGCGTTGATCGCGGCTGCGGTTTGGTCGGCGGCCTGCTGGTTGATGTCGGCAATGGCCACCCGCGCGCCGTTCTTTGCGTACAGCTCGGCGATGGCCTTGCCGATGCCGCTGGCGGCGCCGGTGATGATCGCGACCTTGCCTTCAAGACTGCTCATGCGTCCTCCTTGGAAAGTGGTGGGAGTCACCGGGGACAGCACCCCGGCATGCACCCCACCAGTCTAGATGTAGGCGGCCGGTGTCGCGTTCAATGCCGCGGCCCAGACTCCTAGCCCGCGGTGTCGTTGGACGCTACCGCGCTCCGCAATGCGCCGCGCAGGGTGCGCTTTTCGCTCTCTTCCAGCTTGCGGCCCAGCAGTTCACTGGCGCGCAGCAGCAGTTCGCGATCGAGTTCGTGCGGCAACGGGGTGCGTTCGGGCAGGGCCAGGATCAGTTCGCGCTGGCTGGCGTCGAGGGTGGTGGCGTATTCGCCCGCGAGTTCCTGCATGCGCGCCAGGTTGTGCGCGGTGTCGAGGTCGACGAGCGCATTTTCGGAATCAACACTCGACGTCGCCGCGAATTCGCGACGAAACAGGAATTGCCCGAGGGTGGCGGCATCAAGTTGGCGGCGGGTGTCGGCTTCGCGTTGCAGTGCGGCCGATTGATTGCCGGACGAGTCTTTCGGCTCGACGCCCAGCAGGTGTACGCGGATGCCGTGTTCCTGCGCCTGTTGCACGCCGACGCGCAGGTCCTCGTCGCCGGCCAGCAGCAATGCGTCGGAGATCGCGTGGTTGCGGGCGAGGTTGGTGATGTCGGAAAAGATCAGGCCATCGACGCCTTTTTGTTCGCCGGATTGGTTGACGAAGCCGAGCCGCAATTTGATGTTGTCGAGGTACGCCATCGCCAGATGCGCGGGCGTGGGGCCGGAATTGGTGCCGTCGTACCAGTAGATGCGCAGCAGCGGGCAGCCGCCGATGGTCTCGGCGCATTGGGTGAGGTAGTGCACGAATTCGGCATTGGCGAGACGAATTTCGCCACGCCGCAGCGGCTGGCCGAAGAGCAGCTCGCTCGCCGAAGCGTACAGGTAGCCGGCGTCAACGAAGACGGCGATGCGGTTCATGACAGCAATCCGTTCATGCGATGTGGCCGATCGCGCAGGTTGGGTTGGGATCGCGCAGGTTGGGTTGAGATCGCGCAGGTTGGGTTGAGCAACGCGAAGCCCAACGGTTTGTGTGTCCCGGTGTTGGGCTTCATTGCATTCAGCCCAACCTACGGTCGCATGCCAAAGCCTACAGGTAGCCGGCGTCGACGAAAACATCGATGCGGTTCATGCAAGAAACCCAACCATGCAACCCTGTAGGAGCGCCGGGAGGCGCGACCACGAAACCTCGGGTGATGCAAGACGCGTTTCCGGTTCGCCGTAACGTTGGTCGGGCCTTCCGGCCCTCCTACAGGAGCGATGCGCTGATTTGGCCTTCCGGCCCTCCTACAGGAGCGATGCGCTGACTTGGCCTTCCGGCCCTCCTGCAGGAGCGATGCGCTGACTTGGCCTTCCGGCCAACCTACTCGAAATCTAGGAACGAACGCAGCTGCTCCGAACGCGACGGATGCCGCAGCTTGCGCAGGGCCTTGGCCTCTATCTGGCGGATCCGTTCGCGGGTGACGTCGAACTGCTTGCCGACTTCTTCCAGCGTGTGGTCGGTGTTCATGTCGATGCCGAAGCGCATGCGCAGCACCTTGGCTTCGCGTGGTGTCAAACCCGCCAGCACGTCGCGCACGGTTTCGGTGAGGCCGGTATCGGTGGCCGATTCCACCGGCGAGCCGGCATTCTGGTCCTCGATGAAATCGCCCAGATGCGAATCCTCGTCGTCGCCGATCGGGGTTTCCATCGAGATCGGTTCCTTGGCGATCTTCAGCACCTTGCGGATCTTGTCTTCCGGCATTTCCATCGCCACGGCCAGTTCTTCCGGCGTCGGCTCGCGGCCATACAGCTGCAACATCTGGCGCGAAATGCGGTTCAACTTGTTGATGGTCTCGATCATGTGCACCGGGATACGGATGGTGCGCGCCTGGTCGGCGATCGAACGGGTGATGGCCTGGCGGATCCACCAGGTCGCATAGGTCGAGAACTTGTAGCCGCGGCGATATTCGAACTTGTCCACGGCCTTCATCAGGCCGATGTTGCCTTCCTGGATGAGGTCGAGGAACTGCAGGCCGCGGTTGGTGTACTTCTTGGCGATGGAAATCACGAGGCGCAGGTTGGCCTCGACCATTTCCTTCTTGGCGCGCCTTGCCTTGGCCTCGCCGATCGACATCGCGCGGTTGATTTCCTTGATGTCGGTGAGCGGCAGGTACAGCGCGCGCTCGATCTCGGTCAGTTTCTGCTGCTCCAGCACGATGTCGTCGTGGTGGGCCTTGATCGCCGGCACCCACTTCTGGCGCTTGCGGCCGAGTTCCGTCGCCCATTCGAGGTTGGTCTCGTTGGACGGGAACAGCTCGATGAATTCCTTGCGCGGCATGTGGCTCTGGCGCACGCAGATGTCCATGATCACGTGCTCGTGGCGGCGGATGGCCGTCACCACTTCGCGCAGCTTGCGCACGAAGCCGTCGATCAGCGCGGATGGCAGCTTGAGCTTGAGGAATTCCTCGCCCATCTTCTCGCGCAGTTTCTGGGCCTTCTTGTCGCCCACGCCGTGCTTGTCGGCGCTGTGCTGGAACTTGCCATACAGCTCGCGCAGCACGTCCATGCGGCGCGCGACCTCGACCGGATCGGGGCCGCTGGGGCCGGCGGCGGCATCGTCGTCGGAACTGCTGTCGGAATCGCTGTCGTCGTCGTCGCCGTCTGATTCGCTGTCGCTGTCGCTGGTCGTTGACTCAGCTGCCGGCGCGGTCGTGCCGAACTCCTCGGCGGGGATTTCGAGGTCGGCGAAGCCGGCCAGGATTTCGCTCATGCGGCGCTTGCCGTCGAGGTGCAGGTCGTACTCTTCGAGCAACAGGCCGACCGCCCACGGGAAGCTCGAGAGCGCGGTCTGGACTTGCGTCAGGCCTTCCTCGATGCGCTTGGCGATCGCGATTTCGCCTTCGCGGGTCAGCAGCTCAACCGTGCCCATCTCGCGCATGTACATGCGCACCGGATCGGTCGTGCGGCCGACTTCGGCGTCCACCGCCGAGAGCAGCGCCACGGCTTCTTCGGTCGCGGTTTCATCGTCGTCGCTGCTGACCCCTTCGGCGTTGATGGTGTCGGTATCGGGTGCAACTTCATGCACCTCGATGCCCATGCCGTTGATCATCCCGATGATGTCTTCGATCTGCTCCGGATCGACGATGTCGTCGGGGAGGTGATCGTTGACCTCGGCGTAAGTCAGGTAACCCTGCTCACGGCCCTTGGTGATCAACTGTTTGATTTCGGATTGCTGCGAGGGGAGGTTTTCCATTGGGGCACCGCGACCGACAAGACCGTTCAGTATAGCAAAATGGAGCCATTCCAGCCAGAGCACAAGGCCGGAAAAGCGAGATGGGACAAGCAACTAGGTGCGATTCAGCATGCAAGAATCGATCCAAACCGCGTGCGACGCTCGCTCGCTGCGAGCTGTTGTGGAAAGTCAGGCCAAGGATGGCCGGGGTGGAGTCCACCGAAGCCCGGCGCAAACAGGACGCGGGCGCGTGGCTATGCAGCGTTCACGGACGAACGCAGAATAAACGTCACTGGTCCGTCGTTGACCAGTTGCACTTGCATATGGGCACCGAAGCGGCCGGTTGCAACCCTCGGGTGCGCGGCGCGCGCCAATTCCACCAGCCGCTCGAACCAGCGGCGGCCCTCGGCGGGCGCCGCTGCGGTGGTGAAACTGGGCCGCATGCCCTTGCGGGTGTCCGCGGCGAGGGTGAATTGCGGCACCAGCAGCAAACCGCCGCCGGTATCGGCGAGCGACAGGTTCATCCTGTCCTCGGCGTCGGGGAACACCCGGTAGCCGAGCAGGCGCTCGCACATGCGCTTTGCCTGCGGCTCGCCGTCACCGGGTTCGACCGCCACCAGCACCATCAGGCCCGCGTCGATCGCGCCGACGGTTTCATCATCGACGGTCACGCTGGCCTGGGTGACGCGCTGGATGAGGGCGATCATTGCGGGCGGGGAACGGGAACCGGGGACCGGGGACCGGGGAAGCATAGCCGCACTTGAGACTCCGATACGCGACAGTACGAAGCGGTTTCCTGTTCCCTGTTCCCGCTTCTAGACTTGCAACGATGCGTTGGTACACCCGAATCGCTTACGCCGGCATGTGGCTGGTCGCCCGCCTGCCGCTGCGCCTGCATCGCGCGGCGGGCGCGGTGTTGGGATGGGGGTTCTGGGTCACCGGCAGCCGCAAGCGCCGCATCGTCGAGGCCAACCTCGCGCTGGTGCGCCCCGGGCTCGACGCCGCGGCGCGGCGCAAGCTGGCGCGTGCCTGCGTTCGCGAGACCGGCATCGCGCTGGCCGAACTCTTCGCCATCTGGACCAACCCGCGGCGCACCCTCGCGCTGGTACGCGAAGTGCGCGGGCAGGATCTGTTCGATGCGGCCATCGCCTGCGGCCGCGGCGTGATCCTGTGCGCGCCGCACCTCGGCAGTTGGGAAGTCGCCAATTACTGGGTCGGTGCACGCACGCCGTTCTCGACGTTCTATACGCAACTGCGGCACGCCCAGGCCGAGGCGCTGTTGCGGGCCTTGCGCGCCGGCGGCGCCAGCATCCAGATGCCGATCGACGAATCCGGCTTGCGCAAGATCTTACGACATGTACGCGGCGGCGGAGTGGTGTCGATCATGCCCGACCACGTGCCGCGCTCGGGAGCCGTCATCGCGCCGTTCTTCGGCGTACCGGCTTCGACCATGACCTTGTTGCCGCGACTGGCGACGCGCACCGGCGCCGACGTGCTGTTGTTGTTCGTGGAACGCCTGCCGCACGGGTTCCGGGTGCACTTCCGCGAACCGCCGGCGGCGCTGGCCGATCCCGATCCGCTGGTGGCGTGCACCGCGATGAATGCGGCGATCGAGGACTGCGTGCGCGATGCCTTCACCCAGTATCAGTGGTCCTACAAGCGCTTCAAGGCGCGCGAAGGCAGCGGCTTGACCGATGCTGCGTATGCCGCGGCCGGAGTGCCAAGCTGATGCGCTGGTACGTGCGCCTGACGTGGTGGCTGTTGCGCGCACTCGGCGTGTTGCCGCTGCGCGTGTTGCATGCCTTGGGTGCGGTGGTCGGGCAGGTGCTGTGGTGGCGCCGGCGCGGGCGGGAACGCGTGCACGCCGAGGTGAACATGCAGATTGCGCGACCGCGACTGGACGCTGCGGCGCGTGCGCGCCTGGCGCATACCTGCCTGGTCGAAACCGGTCGCGCCGCGACCGAAATGGCGGCGGTGTGGGGGCGCGGCGCGCGGCGCGCGCTGCGGCTGGTGCGTGAAGTGGAAGGCGTGGACGTGTTCGACGCCGCGCTGCACACAGGTCGCGGCCTGATCATCGCCGCGCCGCACCTCGGCTGCTGGGAACTGCTCAACTATTGGTTGTGCGCGCACACGCCGATCGCGATCCTGTATGCACCGCCGCGCACGCGTGCCTGGGAAGCGCTGGTGGTGCGCGCGCGCGGCGATCTTGCGCCCGAGCAGGTGCGCGCCGAGGGCGCCGGGGTGCGCACGCTGTACAAGCGCCTTGCCGCGGGCGGCGTGGTGGGCATCCTGCCCGACCAGCAACCCAGGCGCGGTGACGGCCGCTTCGCGCCGTTCTTCGGACTGGATGCGAGCACCATGGTGCTGCTGCCACGGCTGGCGCAACGTACCGGCGCGACGGTGTTGTTCGCGTTCGCCGAGCGGTTGCCACGCGGCGCCGGCTTTCGCATCCGCATCCGGCCGGCGCCCGATGGCATCGCCGATGCCGACCTCGATGTGGCCTGCGCGGCGCTCAATCGTGGCGTCGAGCAATGCGTGGAACTGGCGTTCCCGCAATACCAGTGGACCTACAAACGCTGGGCCGAGCGGCCCGACCCCGATGTGCCCGATCCGTACTGGCTCGCGCGTCAGGGCGACGATTCGGCGAAACCTTCCGCTGCGAGCCACCAGTAAAGCTCCTGCATCCAGTGGTCGCTGGTGGTGCCTTGCGTCTTCGACGCGAAACCGTGGCCGCCCGCGTGATAGATATGTGCTTCCGGCGCGTAACCCTGGTCGATGAGCAACCGGTAGAAGCGGCGCATCGCGTAGCCCGCGGTGGTGTCGTCCTGCGCCCAGGCCATGAACACCGGCGGCAGCGGCGGGCCGGCAAGCTTGAAGTTCGCCGGCAACTTGACCGGGATGGCCGGCATCGACGCCAGCGGCGCGCCGTAGATGAGACCCGCGAAATCCGGCCGCAACGACGGGTCGGGTTGCGCCAGCGCTTCACTGGCCAGCATCGCGCCGGCCGAAAATCCCACGAAGCCGATCCGGTGTGGATCGAGCTTCCATTGCGCGGCGTGTTGGCGCACCACCCGCAATGCCTGCACGGCATCGGCGATGCCCCACTTGCAGGCGAGGTCTTCATTGAGGTCCGCGGGCGGCGGCCCCTCGAAGGTCTTCCGGGGAATTCGGTACTTGAGCACGAACGCGGCGATGCCGCGCTGCTGCAACCAGCTGGCCAGTTGCCCGGATGCCTCCATCGACAACGCGACGCAGGCGCCGCCCGGTGCGATGATGATCCCGGCGTGGCGTGCTTGCGGGTGCTCGGGCAGGTACACGGTCAGGTTCGGCGTGACGACGTCCTCGATGATCGTGCCCAGGTCCTTGCCACCCACCACGACGTGCTGGAAGTCCTGTTCCTTCCAGGTCCATTGTTCGGAACCGGGCGCAACACCGGGCCAGAGCTTCACGGTGGTGTTCGGCGCGCGTGCGTGCGCACAGGCGCCGGCGGCGAGCAACAGCAGTCCCGTCGTCCATGCGAATCGTCGCAGCATGCGTTCACCCTCCGGACGCAGCGATGGCCCTCGCCGGCCGCAGCATACGCCGGCCCAGGATGCATTGTGAACCGGTGCCCCCGAGCCTAGGATGGCGGAAGTTTCCGGGGACGCACGCGATGCCACCGATCACCTGCATCGAAGACCTGCATCGGCTTTATTTGAAGCGCGTGCCGCGGATGTTCGTGGATTACTGCGAGTCCGGCTCGTGGACCGAGGCCACATTGCGGCGCAACCTCGAGGACTTCGCGCGCATCCAGTTGCATCAACGCGTGGCGATGGGTGTGGAAGGCGGCACCACCACGACCACGCTGCTGGGTGAACAGGTTGCACTGCCGGTGGCGCTGGCGCCGGTCGGATTGCTCGGCATGCAACACGCCGATGGCGAGATGCTGGCGGCACGCGCGGCGGCGGACTTCGGGGTGCCGTTCACGCTCTCGACCATGAGCGTGTGTTCGCTCGAAGACGTGGCGGCGTTCACGCAGCGCCCGTTCTGGTTCCAGTTGTACGTGATGCGCGACCACGCCTTCATCGAGCGCCTGATCGACCGCGCCAAGGCGGCGGGGTGTTCGGCGCTGGTGTTGACGCTGGATCTCACGGTGATGGGCCAGCGCCATCGCGACATCAAGAACGGTTTGTCCACGCCGCCCAAGCCGACGCTGAAGAATCTTGCCAATCTCGCGGTGCATCCGCGCTGGTGCCTGGCGATGGCGCGCACCCGGCGTCATCAGTTCGGCAACATCGCCGGCCACGTCGAGGGCGTCAGCGACATGTCTTCGTTGTCCGCGTGGACGGCCGAACAGTTCGATCGGGGCTTGAACTGGAATGACGTGGAGTGGATCAAGCGTCGTTGGGGCGGCAAGCTGGTGATGAAGGGCGTGCTCGATCCGGACGACGCGCGCCGCGCGGTGGAATGCGGCGCGGATGCGATCGTGGTGTCCAACCACGGTGGCCGCCAGCTCGACGGCGCGCCTTCATCGATTTCCGTGTTGCCGGAGATCGCCGCTGCGGTGGGCGATCGTTGCGAAGTCTGGCTGGACGGCGGCGTGCGTTCCGGGCAGGACGTGTTCAAGGCGCTGGCACTGGGTGCACGTGGTGTGATGCTTGGCCGCGCGTTCGTGTATGGGCTGGGTGCGTTGGGCGAGGCCGGCGTCACCACCGCGCTGGAACTGATCCGGCGTGAACTGGATTTGACCATGGTGTTGTGCGGCGTGCGCTCGATTGCACAGATCGATCGGCGCGTGTTGCACGAGCCAAACCGCTAGGTTGGCCCGAGCTTGCGAAGCGCGTAGGTTGGGCTGAGCTTGCGAAGCCCGTAGGTTGGGCTGATCCCGGATGCAATCCGGGAGAAGTCCAACACCGTACCGTTGCGCAGTGATGTTGGGCTTCGCCGGGCCAAGCCCGGCTCAACCCAACCTACGCCCTACCGCACCACCACGAACGCGTAGGTCGGGCTGAGCTTGCGAAGCCGTAGGTTGGGCTGATCCCGGATGCAATCCGGGAGAAGCCCAACGCCGTGCCGTTGCGCAGTGATGTTGGGCTTCGCCGGACCAAGCCCGGCTCAACCCAACCTACCCCCTACCGCACCACCACGAACGCGTAGGTTGGGCTGAGCTTGCGAAGCCCAACAAGATTGGTCACCGATGTTGGGCTTTCCCGGACCAAAACCGGGTCAACCCGGCCCTTGCCCTGCGCCGGTTCCGGCACGTGTGGGCGTATTTCGAAGGGAGTAGAGTGACCTCCCCCGGTTGACGCCGCGCATCGTCATGCGGGCTCGCTGCCGGGCGTTCGATCCCAATCGTTCCTCGGAGGCAGGTATGAACACTACAGGTTCAACGGGCCGGTACGTTGTCATTGCCCTCGCATTGGCCATGGCGGTCGTGACGCAAACGGGCGCAGCAAAAACCGGCGCCCCCGGCGATGCAAAATTGATCGCCAGCGCTGAGCGCGCCGCTCCGGCGGTGGTGTCGAAGGACGCTACCATCCTGGCGATGGGCGCCGGCGGCAAGATGCGTACCTTGCGCGAAGGCCACAACGGCTGGACATGCATGCCCGATTCGCCGGCAACGCCGGGACCCGATCCGATGTGCATGGACAAGAATGCGTTCGAATGGGTCGGCGCGTGGTTGGCACACAAGACTC
>DASSNC010000002.1:0-31254 GCA_035688305.1 Rhodanobacteraceae bacterium | reverse complement strand
AAAGCGATGTTGAAAGCCGACAAGGAAGGCGGCCGCATCGTGCTTGATTCGGAAACCACCCTGGCCGGCGTGCCGCCGGAAGCGTGGGATTACAAACTCGGCAACCGCTCGGCGCTGGAATGGATCCTCGACCAGTACAAGGAAAAGAAGCCGAAGGACCCGACCATCCGCGAAAAATTCAACACCTACCGTTTTGCCGACTACAAGGACAAGGTGATCGACCTGCTCGCACGCGTCACCCGCGTCAGCGTGGAAACCCAAACCATCGTCGAGGCCATGCGGGCAACATCCCGCACGACGTAGGTTGGGTTGAGCCCCGGCTGCATCCGGGCGAAGCCCAACACCGGACACGAACGCCGCACGACCACAGGTTGGGTTGGGCCCGGGCCGCATCCGGGCGAAGCCCAACACCGGACACGAACGCCGCAACCGCAGGTTGGGTTGAGCCCGGGCTGCATCCGGGCGAAGCACAACACCGGACACGAACGCCGCAACCGTAGGTTGGGTTGGGTCCGGGCTGCATCCGGGCGAAGCCCAACACCAGGCGCGAACGTTGGGGCTCGCAAAAACCGCTCACCCCAACCTGCGCATCATGCAACCCAACCTCACCCGCACGACGGACCGGGGATTGACGTGATTGCCGAGCCGGCACGGTGTACCCTCGGGGTACGCTGGCGTTCGATGTGGTAACGATCATCGCGGGCGTGGCGGCGTGGGTGATCCTTGCAGCCCTGCTGCACGCGCGACGGACTGGACTGAATCCGTTCGCATGAAGGAACCATTCAGGCCTGCGCGTATCCAATCCATACAGTTTCAGGCGTCGGGGGCGATGTGACCGAACACAATGCGGCAAAGGGCAAGATCATCGGTGCGATCGTGGTGGTCGTGATCGTGGCCATCGCGGCGTGGTGGTATTTCACGCGCATGCCGGGCGTGGACTTCTCACGCCAGGGTCCCGCGCCGTCGGCGCCCGCTCCGGCCAGCACCGCACCGCCGCCGATCGAACATCCCATCGAGATGGCGCAAACCGGCCCCGCGTCCGCCTCCACCGCACCGCTGCCGACGCTGGATGCCAGCGACGACCTCGCCGCCGCATCGCTGGCGAAACTGCCCGGGGCCGATGGGCTCGCCGGACTGTTGGTGGCCAAGGGCCTGATCCCGCACATCGTCGCCACGGTGGACGCGCTGCCGCGCCACACCATCGGCTCCAGCATCCTGCCGCTGCAGACGCCCAAGGGCACGTTCGTTGCAGACGCGGCCGGCACGCAGCCCATGATCGGCGCGCAGAACTACGCCCGCTACGCGCCCTTCATGCAAATCGTCGAGGGCGTCGACGCGCGCACCATGGTGACGTGGTACGTGCACTGGTATCCCCTGTTCCAGCAGGCCTACCGCCAGCTCGGTTATCCGCACGGCTATTTCAACGACCGCCTGATCGCGGCGATCGACGACATGCTGGCGGCGCCGAATGCGGGCGCGTCGGTGGCACTGGTCAAGGCCGACAACGGTCTGTACAAGTTCGCCGATCCCACCTGGGAAGCGCTGTCGGTGGGCCAGAAACTGATGATCCGCGTAGGCCCGGAAAACGAGCGCACGCTGAAGCTGAAGTTGCACCGGATCCGCGCCCTGCTGATGGGCAACGCGGTGATCCTCGGCGGGCATGCGCCAGCGCCGTCCGGTTCGTAATCTCGCGATCAGCCGTCGCCAAGCATGCGCATCACGGTCTGCCCTGCGCTCGCGCCATGGCGCCCGAAGCGCCGCTCGATGATGCAACCGCCGCCGTCGCGGTCCAGCGCAATCAGCGTGGTGGCACGCGTACCGTAACGATCGCCGGCAACGAACACCGGCGACAACTGGCGCTCCAGTTCCAGCCCGACACCGGTATCGGGCAAGCCGGCATCCGGCGCGACCGCAGTATCCCGGAACGCTTCGAACAAGGTCGCAAACGCAGGGTCGGCGCCGGCGTCCAGCCAGGCTTGCAGCGCTGCCGTCGCCCGCTGCACCTTCGGCCAGGGCGCATCCAGCGCACCATTGGACAGGCCATGCACGCCGGGCGCGATGGTTTGCATGCGCACGTCCGGATGATTCGACACGAAGCGGGCGTCGTCGCGATCGAACAACAGCAGATTGAACGGACGGTAGCGGGCAGCGTCCGCCGCCAGCCGCCCGGCACTCGTTGAGGCGCCGCTATCGCCTCGCAGGAAGCCCGACACCAGCAAGCCGCGCGAGGCACCCTCCTTCGCGGCGCCCGGATCGCGCACATTGGTGACTACCGCGGCGCGGTCCGGTTCGTGCACGCCCATCCAGGTGCCGCCGGCCTCGAGGTCACGGCCGGCCAACAGCCCCGGCGCATCGGTCCAACGCGCCAGCGGCGCCGACGGCCGCGCGTAGGCCTCATCGCGGTTGCCGGCGAGCAACAGCTTGAAGCGCGGATGGACATCCCAGGCAAACGCGAGTACGCACATCGCATGAGCTTATCGCATTCGGCAATGCCGACAGTGCGTGATGCAGCGCACGTTTTGCCAGCCGATCCGCAACGGTGCAGGTGCTAGACTCCACCAGGCAGGCAACGGCTACGAGGGGGCGTTCATGCGCAGCAAGTTCGCACACCTGTCGGTATTGGTGGTCGAAGATCACGACTTCCAGCGCCAGGTGGCCCTGCGCCTGATCCAGCAAATGGGTGTCGGCACGGCACTGGAAGCCAGTGACGGACGCAACGCGTTGACCGTGCTCGGCCAGCAACCCCACCCGGTCGACGTGGTGCTGGTGGACCTGGACCTCCCGCGCATGGACGGCATCGAGTTCATCGGCCACGTCGCCAACCAGCGGCTCGCCAACGCCGTGGTGGTGCTGACGTCGCTGGATCCGGCCTTGTTGAACACCGTGCGGATCATGGCGCGCAGCTCCGGCATGCGCGTGCTCGGCACCCTGGAAAAACCGCTGACCCAGGCCAAGCTTGCCGAAGTGCTCGACATGTACTTCACCGCCGACCTGCTCGCGGATGAAGATCCGAATCCCGACATCGACGAGGGCCTGCTGGCCGAGGCGCTGGCCAATGACGCCTTCGAGGCATGGTTCCAGCCACAGGTGGCGATCGGCAGCGGCTTCGTCACCGGGGTCGAGGCGCTGGCGCGCTGGACCCTGAACGGACGCCAGGTGCCGCCGGTGCGCTTCATCCCGGAACTCGAGCGTACGCATCTGATCGACGCGCTCACCGAGCGCATCCTCGCGCAATCGTGCGCGTGGCAGCGGCGCTGGCGCGAAGCCGGCATGAACCTCGCGATTTCGGTCAACGTGTCGATGCACAACCTCACCGACATCGCCGCAGCCGATCGCTACCAGGCCATCGCGCAGGCCGCCGGCGTGGATCCGCACGAGATCACGCTGGAGCTGACCGAGTCGGCGATGATGCACGAATCCAGCAATGCGCTGAACGTGCTGGCGCGCTTGCGCCTGAAGGGTTTCGGACTGTCGGTGGATGATTTCGGCACCGGTTTTTCCTCGCTCTCGCAGCTCGCACAATTGCCGGTCACGGAACTCAAGATCGACCAGGGTTTCGTCAACGGCGCCGCCACCGAATCGCGCAACCGCGCGGTGGTCGAAGCCAGCGTCGAACTGGGCCGCAAGCTCGGGCTGACCACGGTGGCCGAGGGCGTGCGCAACGTCGAGGAATGGCAAATGCTGGCGGAACTCGGCTGCGTGCGCGCGCAGGGCGAGCTGATCGGCATGGCCGTGCCCGGCCAGCAACTCGCGGCCGCCATCGAGAAATGGCGTCGCGCACAGCCATGACGCGCGGTTTCTGGACCGTCCGCCGCCAACTCCTTTTGCTGTTCGGGGTCATGCTGGTCGCAGCGGGCACGGTGCTGGTGCTCAGCCGGCTCTACCAGCAAGAGCACGACGGCACCCTCAATCGACTCTACGACAACGCGCTGGGCGGCCAGACCCAGGTGCGGACCCTGGCATCCGCCTACGGCATCGACGTGGTCGGCGTCACCTTCAAGGTGCGCAATTACCTGATGAGCTTCGATGAGGGGCTCACCGAACTCGATCAGATACAAAAGCAACTCGATCAGGCCACCGCGGCCCTGCGCGCGGAGTCGATGCCACCGAAACAGCGCGAGGTATGGCAGCGCATCGAGGCCGAGCGCGCGCCTGCAGACGTCGCCGTTGCCTCCCTGCGCGCGCAACTGATCGCCCACAGCATCCCCGGCGTCGGTCACTTTGCCGACACCGAACTGTACCCGGCGCTGGACCCGTTGCTCAGCGACCTCGACCTGCTGGCCGACCTCAAGATCATCGACGCGCAGGCGCAACTCAAGTCCGACCGCGCGCAATCGCGCCGCCTCAACTACTGGCGCGTCGGGCTTTCGCTGGCGGCGCTGCTGATCGTGGTGGTGGCCGGCCGGATCGTGCTGCGCAACGTGTATCGCGGCATCGAGCAACTGGTGCGCATGACCGAAGGCATGCAACACGGCAACTACGACATCGAACCCGGCAAGCCGGTCAAGGGCGAATTGCGCGAGGTGGTGGACGGGTTCCTGTCGATGCGCGAGGAGGTCAAGCGCAAGAACATCGAGATCCACGACAAGGAAGTGCGCGCCCAGGACGCCACCCGCGCCAAGAGCGCGTTCCTCGCCGCCATGAGCCACGAAATCCGCACGCCCATGATCGGCATCACCGGCATGCTGGAACTGCTCGAACACACGCCGTTGAACGCCGAGCAGCGGCGCAGCATCGCGATCGTGCAGAGTTCGGCGCAAAGCCTGCTGCAGATCATCGGCGACATCCTCGACTTCTCCAAGATCGAAGCCGGGCGCATGCAACTGGACAGCTACGACGTCGACCTGCGCCTGCTGGTCGAACACGTCACCGGCAATTTCTCGGGCATTGCATCGAGCAAGGGCCTGACCATGGAAGCGGTGCTGGATCCGGCCCTGGCGGCCGCGCACATTGCCGACCCGCTGCGGCTGCGGCAGATCCTTTCCAACCTTCTGTCCAATGCGCTGAAGTTCACCCGCACCGGCGGCGTCACCGTGCGCGCAGAGCGCCTCGAGGTGCTTGCCGACGGCCGCGAAGTCGTGGCGCTGCGCGTGCGCGACAGCGGCATCGGCATCAGCGACGCGCAACGCGAGTTGCTGTTCCAGCCATTCCAGCAAGCCGACAGCGGCACCGCGCGCATGTTTGGTGGCACCGGGCTCGGGCTCGCCATCTGCCGGCAACTGGCGGAATTGATGGGCGGCAGGATCGAACTGGCGAGTAAACCCGGCGCCGGCAGCACCTTCAGCCTGATCCTGCCGCTGGCAGTGGGCGACCACGACAAGATCCGCGCCGAGCGTACGGAGTATGCGCCGGAGGCATTCCCCAGCCGCCCGCTGCCCAGCGTCGAAGATGCCCGCCGCGAACGCAGCCTGGTGCTGGTGGTGGACGACCACTCGACCAACCGCGAAGTGCTCACGCGCCAGCTCGCGCGTGCCGGCTTCGCCTGCGAGACCGCGGCCGATGGCGAGGAAGCGCTGGAACGCTGGAAGTCGGGTGACTACGCCCT
Source organism: Rhodanobacteraceae bacterium (assembly GCA_035688305.1). Lineage (GTDB taxonomy): Bacteria > Pseudomonadota > Gammaproteobacteria > Xanthomonadales > Rhodanobacteraceae > 66-474. The sequence continues at coordinate 25,709 of DASSNC010000002.1, read as the reverse complement.
GGTGCTGACGGACATCCACATGCCGCGGATGGACGGCTACCAGCTCACCACGGCGATCCGCAAGGCCGAGCGTGCCGGCAACCTCGAGCGCACGCCGGTAGTCGCGATCACCGCCAACGTCAGCAAGGGCGAACCCGAACACTGCCTGGCCATGGGCATGGATGCGTTCCTTGGCAAGCCCATGCGCATCGCACAATTGTCGGCGACGCTGCGGCACTGGCTGCCGCACGTGCAGTTCCCCGCGCCCGGTGCCGCCGCGCAGTACGCCGAGCCGGATCCGGATGACTTCGTGATGCCTGCTGCCGACTCCGTGCTGACTGCCGCCGCGGCACCCGTCGACCTGTTGACGTTGCGCGAAATCGCGGGCGACGACCCAACCCTCGCCAGCAACCTGCTGCATGATTTTCTCGCCGCCGCACGCAAGGACATGGTGGCCCTGCAGTCGGCGCTGGCCTCCGGCAACTTGCCCGAAGCCGTCCGACAGGCACATCGCATCAAGGGCGCCGCGGCCCTGGTCGGCGCCCACGACGTACGTCTGGCGGCGACCGAAGCTGAGGACGCCGGGCGCGGTGGCGACCTCGATGCCATGCGCCGGTGCACCGCTCCGCTGGCGGCGGCGCTCGATATCCTCGCCGTGTGGGTGGAAGGCTAGTGTGGTGTCCCACAAGAATCTTTTGTTTGTCATTCCGGGGCTCGCGTCGGTTTCATCGACGCGAGAACCCGGAATCCATGCCACATCAGGCCACCCTCAAGAGCTGGATTCCGGACCTCGCCCCTTCGGGGCTCGTCCGGAATGACAAATTATTTCCGGGACACCACACTGGGCGGTGATGCCAACACGCTGACGGATCCGCGGCGATAATCGCCGCACATGCACACGTCGAATCCACCCAGCCGAACCTTGGCACTCGCGCTTTGCGCGCTGCTGGCCGCGGCCACACTCGCCACCACGGCCCTCGTAGCCGCGGCACCGCCCAGCACATCGGCACCGGCAGACAGCTCCCACGCCGCCCGCGAAGCCGCAGCGCGCGCCCGCTTGGCGGACGTGCGCGCCGCGATCGCAAAAATTGCAGCCGCGCAGCACGCCACCGCGGCATCCCGTGACGCCATCAATGCCAAATTGGTGACGCAGGCCCGGCAACTCGCAGCGGCCGCCAACGCGGTGCGCGCGACCGACGCGGCCATCGCGGCCAAGGCCGACGAGCTTGCCAAGCTGCAAACGCAACACGCGTCGCTCGACGCGCAACTGTCCACGCAGCGCGCGGCGCTGGCCGAGCTGTTGCGCGCCGCGTACACGCTCGACCGCGGATCAGACCTGTCGCTGTTGCTGGGCGACGAGGATGTTGCGAAGATCGCACGCGCGCTGGCGTATTCACGCTATTTCCAGCGCGACCGGGTCGCGCGCATCCGCAACCTGCTGGGCGAAGTGGCCGCGCTGGATGCAACGCGTGCATCGATCAGTGCCGCCACGGCCAACCTGCAACAGCAGCGCGCGCAACAGGCCGCACAATCCGCAGCGCTGGACGCCGCACGCATCGCGCAACGCAAGCTGCTCGCCGATGCCGACGCGCAATTGGCGCAACAGAAGGACAAGCTGGCGGCGCTGCAGCGCGATGCCGATGCCCTGGATGCCTTGCTGAAGCGCCTGCAAAACGTGTTCGCCGACATTCCCAGGCAAGTTGGAAACACCACGCCGTTCGCGCAATTGCGTGGCAAGCTCGCGTGGCCGGTCGCCGGCAAGCCGCACGGCGGCTCGGGCATGCTGTCCAACGGATTGGTGATTGATGCCAAACCCGGCGCCGAAGTGCACGCGGTTGCCTACGGCCGCGTCGCCTGGGCCGACTTCATGCGCGGCTACGGCATGCTGGTGATCATTGACCACGGCGACGGCTGGCTGAGCCTGTATGGCGGCAATGAAGCTGCCGCCGTCGAAGCCGGCGACTGGGTGCAACCGGGGCAGACCATCGCGACGGTCGGCAGCAATCCCGAGCAGGGCGGCGCCTGGTTCGGCCTGCGTCACGACGGCAAGCCGGTGGATCCGGGCGGCTGGTTCGCCGGCAAGCGTTGACCCGCGCGACGCGCCTACAATGAACCGCGCAGCCTGCACGTGGTCGCAGCCTGCGACAACCGACTGGGTAACCCACATGACTCGATGCACTCACGGCCTGCTTGGCATCACGTTGCTCGTGGCGGCGGCATGCGCAACCGCAGCGCCGCCCACCGCGCCCACGCCCGCGATGCCGGCCACCGCGACGAGTACCGCCGCACCGGCTTCCGCCGCGAGCAGCGGCAACATCGATGTGCCGAGTCTCGACGACATCCAGACCTTCACGCGTGCGTTCGAGCTGATCAAACGGGCCTACGTCGAACCAGTCGGCAACCAGCAACTGATGCAGGCGGCCGTGCGCGGAATGTTGGCGGGGCTGGATCCGCACAGCGCCTTTCTCGACAAGAGCCAACTGCGTGATCTCAGCGACGACACCTCCGGCGCGTATTCGGGACTCGGCATCGAGGTGGCGCAGGTCAACCACCAGCTGCTGATCGTCGCGCCGATCGATGGCGGCCCGGCCAAGCGCGCGGGCATCGTCGCCGGCGACGTCATCCAGGCGATCGACGGCGTGCCGGTGCGGCCGGACACGCTGGATGCCGCCACCAACAAGTTGCGCGGCCCGATCGGCACGTCGATCACACTGTTGATCCTGCACCCGCGCGCGCACAAGCCTGTGACCATCGCGCTGGTGCGCCAGCGCATCAAGGTCGCCAGCGTTGCGGTGCGCATGCTCGAACCCGGCTTCGCCTACTTGCGCATCAGTGAATTCCAGGAAGACACCGCGAACGAGCTGACCAGCAAGCTGGCGGAACTCCAGAAGCGCGATGGCCCGTTGCGTGGCGCGGTGCTCGACTTGCGCTCGAACCCTGGCGGTCTGGTGACATCGGCAGTAGGCGTGGCCGATGATTTCCTGAACTCCGGCGTGATCGTCAGCACCCGCGGGCGGTTGACGCAGGCGGACCTGAAGTTCAGCGCCAAACCGGGCGACCTGCTGGACGGCGCGCCGCTGGTGGTGCTGGTCGACAACGGCACCGCCTCGGCCGCCGAGATCGTGACCGGCGCGCTGAAGGACAACCACCGCGCCTTGATCATGGGCCGGCGCACCTTTGGAAAGGGTTCGGTACAAACCATCCTGCCGCTCGGCAACGGCGACGCCGTGAAACTGACGACCGCGCGCTACTACACGCCGAACGGCACCTCGATCCAGGCCGCAGGCATCACGCCCGACATCGTGTTGGGCGACGTCTCGGCGAGCATCGACAAGGCGCCGTCACTCGCCGACGGCGAACACGAAAGCGACCTGCCGAATCACCTGGCCGGCACCCACGCGGCCACGCACGATGCCGACGCCGGTCAGCTGGCGGTGGATGATTACGCCTTGTCCGAAGCGCTGCACGTGTTGAAGGGCCTGGCGCTGTCGCGACGGGTAGCGCCGCAAGCGGCGGACCCGACAGAACGTTGATCTTGTTGAAGTGGCTTGGCATCCAGTCGAAGCCGTTATCACAAAAGAGCCTTTCACCACGGATTTGCACGGATCAACACGGATCGGTTTGCCGTAGTCCGTGCGTATTCGCGCGTATGTGCGCCAAAAGTCCGTTCGCGATGCATGTCGGGTGAAAGCCACGGCATTTGACGGGAATCGACACGCAACTTTTATTGATCCGTGAACATCCGTGAAAATCCGTGGTAAACGCTCTTCGTCGTCGAGCATGTGGGCTACGGGCTCTCGAACGCGCGCTGGATCGCTTCAAGTTCACGACCACTGGTCTCGACGCCACCGCGCCACAACATCACGCCGGCGACCGTCATCGGTACCGCGATCACCAGCGCCGCCCACAGGAAGCTGTCGAACAAGCCCGCCACGCCGAGCGCCGCGCCAAGAATGCCGCCCATCTTGGAACCGGCGGCAATCAGGCCCGAGCCGGTGCCGCGCAGGTGCACCGGATAAATTTCGGCGGCATACGGGATCATGGTGGCGATCACGCCACTGATCGAAATCAGCAGCAGCACGGTCGCGGCGATCGTCAGCGTCTGCGCGCGCAGGCCCGCGACCTCGATCGCGGCAAACGCCAGCAGCGCCACCACCGTCAAACCCACGAACAACACCAGCGACCTGAAACTGCTCCAGCGCTGGTACAACCACACCACCACCGCAATGCCGGGAATGGCCAGCAGCGCCGATTGCGCCATCAACAAACTGGCCGCGTGTGCGTCGAGACCCAGCCTGGGCAGGTTGGCGGGCAACCACAACACGAATCCGAAATTCACCAGGCCCCACGCCAACCCGCACACCATCATGGCGACCGTGATGCGCGCATGGCGGCCGCGCAACATCTCGCGCAGGCCCGCCCGCGGTTGGTGGATTTCCATGATCGGCGCGGCTTCCGCCGCAGCGTCTTCAACCAGTGCGGCGGTTGAACCGGCAAAGCGCGCGAGCACCGCACGCGCGCGGTCGTGCAGGCCGGCACTGGCGAGGAAGCGCGGCGATTCCGGAATGAATCGGTTCAACACCACGATCAGGGCACCGGTCGGCAGGTTCAACAACCACAGCGCGCGCCAACTGAACGCGGGTTCCAGCACGGCCGCGGCTCCGGACGCCACCAGATAACCGGCCGAAGTACCGACTCCGCCGAGCGCCACCAGCAGCCAACCGCGGTGACGCGCCGGTATCGTTTCGGCCATAAGCGTGAACGTGATCGGCAACATGCCGCCCGCCGCCGCGCCCATCATGAAGCACATCACGATGTTCCAGCCAAACGCCGGCATCGTGCCGCAAATCGCCGTGCCCATGAACAGCAATGCCGACAACAGGATCGCCGCGCGGCGCCCGAACATGTCGGCAAGTCGTCCCCACACGACCGAGCCAACCGCCGTACCGAGCAATGCCGACAACGCCAGATAACCGGCAATCGACATGCCAATCCCGTACTCGCGCGCCAGGCCCGGCATCACGAACGCGATCGACGCGGGCTTCATCACATCGATGGTGAGCGCGATCGCGAGCACCGCCACCAGCTTCCAGTGCTCGCCGTTCAGCGGCACGCCATCGGCTACGTGGAAGTGCAGGCGCGCGCCGCCGCGCGTGGTCATCCGTATTTGCGCGAGGCGCGGCATCAGGCCATAGCCCGCCAACAACACCCCCGCAGGAATGAGCAGCATGCCGAGTTCCATCGCAGCATCCATCGGCATCCCGGCCAGATGGAAATGCTGCGGCGCCGCCATCACGTACATCGGCAGATGCAGGCACACGCCCACGGCGACGGCCATGCAGCCGAGCCAGAACGCCCACGGATGATGGAACGCGATCCCCTGCGAGCGCATCGTTTCGGTCGAGTCCAAAACCGCAAGTCTAGCAACCGCATCGGCGCGTCGGACCAGGGACCGGAACTGCGACGTGCACAATCGACGCCGCAATGGGCCCATCACGATCGCGCACGGCCATCGGCGGACACCCTGGTCGGACCTTTCCGACACGCCAACGCGGTATTGACCGATGGCATGCAGCCAGCCCACGCAGCAACATGCTTGCGACTCCAAGCTGGCGAATCTCATGCAAGTGCGCACACCCGACCGTCCAATCCGATGCAGCGAAACACGATTGATGCTGCTGCAGGCAGCGTGCGCGCTGCTGCTTGGCGGCATTGCCTGCAATGCGTTCGCGGCATCGATCTACCAGTGCACGAATGGGCAACATGCAACGACGTTCCGCGACACGCCGTGCGCCGCGCACGCGCAGCAACGCAAGATCACCGTGACGCCACAACCCTTGATCGGCGCACCCGGGGAACACGCGGCGCGCATGGCGGCCACATCCCGGCAGCACACAACCCGACGACCGCGCAAGCGCGCTGCCCACGCCAGGCGCGTGAAACCGGTGATGTCATGGGAATGCCGCGCCGCCGACGGCGAAGTGTTCTACCGGCACACACGCTGTCCCTCGTCGGTACCGGGTGACGGGGTCGTGCGCGACAGCTATGCGGCATCCTTCAACACGGGACACTCGCGCCGGCGTCACAACGCCTGGAGCCGCGTGCCCGTGCACGGCACGAAGATTCCGCGCGCCGAAGCGTGCGAACGCATCGAGTCGGCCGGCGCCTCCGGGCGTGACGGCCACCTGCGCGACGCCCACGTTTCCACTTACGACCACTTGATGGGCCGCGATCCCTGCTCGGCGGTTTGACGGCCGGCGGCAACACCACTCATGCAGCCCGGGCGCGACGCCCGCGGGACGCCGTCTTGCGCGCGCGCTGGTGCTGCCCGCGTTCACCGGCCGGCGGCTCGGCGCGAAAGCGCTCGGCTTCATCAAGCACCCACTCGCGAAAGGCGGTGAACGCCGCCTGCTTGCGGGAGCGCTGCGGATACACGAGGTAATGCGCGCGCCGGGCTTTCATCAGCTCGGGAAACAACACGACCAACTGGCCGTTTTCGACCAGCGGGCGGATCATCGTCGTGCGCCCCAGCGCCACGCCGATGCCCTCGACGGCCGCGCGTTGGCGCGATTCGGAATCATTGAACGAGGCCGCGTAGCGCTTGGGTGCGTTGCCGCCATACAGCGCAAACCAGTCGCCCCAAGGGTCTTCCGGACACAACAGCGGCAGCGATCCCAGATCCGCGAGGCGTGGCCGTTTGCGGCCAGCCAGCAACCCCGGGCTCGCCACCGGCGTCAGCCATTCTTCCAGCAGCGGTTCGACGACCAGCCCCGGCCAGGCGCCCGCGCCGTAACGCAACGCGGCGTCGTGACGGCCATCGGCGAAGTCCGCCAGTTCGATCGACGAATCGAGGTTCAACTCGATCTCGGGATATTGCGCAACGAAGCGCGGCAAGCGCGGCAACAACCAACTCGACAACATCGACGGCATCACCGACAACGACAGGCCGTTCGCCTTGCGCGCGCACAGTGGCTGCATGGCGTCCTCGATGGCGGCAAGATGCGGCGCGACATTGTCGAGCAGGCGCTGGCCTTCGGCGGTGAGCTTCATGCCGCGCGGCCCGCGCAGGAACAAGCGGCAATCGACGCGCGTTTCCAGCTGGCGGATCTGGTGGCTGAGGGCGCTGACCGTGAGGTGCAGGTGTTCTGCCGCGCGGGTCAGGTTTTGCGCGCGCGCGGCCGCCACGAAGGTTTGCAGGGGGTTCAGTGGAATGCGGCCCATATTCGATTTTCCTCAAGTCCAGTTTGAAAAACGATCGCTACCGTCGATGCAATATGGCGCGTATTGTTGCGCCTCTCAAGGCATACATGCAACGCGGCAGGAGAACCATCATGTTGAAGGAATTGGCAAGTATCTCGATCGGAATGCTGATCTTCGGCGGCCACGTCACGGATGCGGATATGCTGCGCCGGCTGGCCAGCGCGACGCAGGCGTCGGTACCGCCAGCCGTGCCAGGCCAAGCTCGGGCACGCAAGCGCCCCGCCCGCGCGCGTGACTGGAATGGATCACTGGAAACCGTGGCACTGGCCATGACCGCGGGCGGGTCGCTGCTGTGCGTCGCGTTCGGCGCACTGGCACTGATCAGCGGCCAGCCCTTGTAGGTCGCGCGGGCCAGGTGCAGCCGTGTAAACTGCCCGGCATGACGACGCCCCCACAGCGGTTCACGCAACGTTCGCCGGTCTTCGCCATCGCAGCGATCGTATTGATGGCCTGCGGCGGTTGCTCGCAGCAGGCGCCAACCACGCCGGCGGCCCCCTCCGCCTCGGCACAGGCCGCTGCCAACGAGGCCGCGGCCGCCAAGGAACTCACGATGTATCGGCAGATGCTGGCCGACCACAAGGACGCCTTCGCGGCGCCCATCGGCGAGGAAATCGTCCAGAAGTATCCCGGTACCGACGCGGCGACCGAAGTCGGCAAGACCCTTCCGGAAATGCAGGCGCGCCTGAAGGCCACTGCCGAGCACGATCGCCTCGTGAATCTCTGGTATTACCAGACCGCCGACGTGCAAGGGTTGCAACACACCGCCAGCATCTACGCCACGGGCCACGATCGGGCCGACCAGATCCGGCTGGTGCTGCGCCGCCACGTGAAATGGGGGCAAAGCGTCTACTTGTTCGGAAATGGCAAGGGCTTCGTGTGCAAGGGCAATTGCAACATCCCGATGACCTTCGACGGCAAGCGCGAGACATGGAAGGGTTACCTGCCCCCAACCGGCGAACCCGCCATGTTCATCAAGGACGACAAGCGTTTCATCGCCGCGCTCGCAAAGACCAAGGTCATCACCATGGACGTTGAGACGAAAGCCCACGGCAAGCAAACGCTGAAGTTCGAGGTGGGCGGTTACAACCCCACACGCTTCCTGCCGCTGCCGAAGCGGTAGGCGCGCCGGCCGAAGCCGCAGCGGGCGGAAGGCCCGGTCATCGGGCCATCCAGCCCTGCTACTGGATCGTCACCGCCTTGCGGTTGTCGCTGCTGACCCGATCGACCAGCTCGTTGAACGGATCGATGCCAGCCTGATAAGGCACCCCGTCAACCGTCACGGTGATCGTGCTGTCGCCATCCTTGACGGGATACTTCGCAAGATACAGCGGCTTCTCGTCCTGTTCCTCGCCATCCTTCGCCTTCGCGAATACCCCGATCTCGATCGGAATGTCCACTTCCGCTCGGGTCTCCTTGCCCTTGCCATCGGCGTAGTACTTGGCCGCGTGCACATGCATGGTCACCTCGTACTTGCCGTCCGACAATTTCTTCGCGGTCGCCGTCACCATGCGATCGTCAAACAAGGTGATCTTGTCGAAGAAGTCGGTGATGAGGTTCTGGTACTGCGGGCCCGCCACCGTGCGCAGATCGGCGATCAACTCGCGCGTATCCGTATACGGCGGCTGCTGGAACTTCACCTTGTCCAGCCACATGCGCAGCGCCGCATTCACCTTGTCCTCGCCGATGTAATCGGCCAACGCGTAGAAAATCACCGAGCCCTTGCGGTAGTGGATGTATTGCTGGTCAGGTTGCACCAGTGCCAGCGGGTTTTCCGGTTGCAGGGAAGTTCCGCGTCCCGACAGGTAGGCGTCCAGTTCGTACTTCAGGAACTTGCGCATCCTGGCCGGACCGTACTTGTGTTTCATCACCATCAACGCCGAGTACTGCGCGAGTGACTCATCCAGCATGGTGACGCCGCGCACCTGCCCGCCGATGGCCTGGTGCCCCCACCATTGGTGCGCGGTCTCGTGGGCCGTGACGTAGGTGAGGTAATCGATGTCCGACGGCTTGCGCAAATCCTGGCGCACGAACAACTCGGTGAAGGGCACCGTATTGGCGAACGACTGCGCAAAACCGAAGTAGCTCGGAATTTCCAGGATCCGCAGCTGCCGGAACTGGTACGGCCCGAAATTCTTCGTGTAATAGGTCAGCGCGGCCTGCATTGCCGCCAGGATGCGCTGCACGTTCCACGCGTTGTTCGCGCTGTAGTACACCTCCAGGTTCACGTCGTGCCACTTCGAACGCGCCACCTCGAACCGCGCGGACTGGAACGAGAAGAAATCAAGGATCGGCGTGTCCTGCACGTAGTGGAAATACCGCCGGCCATCCTTGACCCACTCTTTCTGCAGGTACCCTGGCGCGATCGCAATCTGGTCGGGGCTGGTCGAGAGCGTGGCCTGGAAATGCACCCAGTCGGCATCGCAGGAAATCAGGTTGTCGCCGCGTGCCGCCATGTCGCTGCGATGCGGCAGCAGGTTCGCCGGGCCCAAGCCGTACTTCCGGCGTTCGTTGGGATCGGTGAGTTCCGCACCGGCGTTGTAGCAGAAGTGCGGGAACATGCCGTTGCTCAAGAACGTACCGTTGTGGATAAGGCGTTCGCCGGCCGGTTCGTTGGCAAACCCGGGATAGGCGACGTGTTCGGTGAAGGTGAACGGCATCGACGCTCCCGGCGCCAGCGGCACCGCGAGCTTGTACAGGTAGAACCCTTGTTGCTTGTCCGCAAGCTTGACGCTGTGCGCCGCGAAATCCAGATCCAGCTTGAATTCGCGGGTGTCAGGCGTCGGCACTTGCACGAGCAGGGTGTCGATCGGTTGGTCGTGTTTGTTTACCAGCGTGTAGTGGCCAGTGATGTCGGCGGCGCGACGCTTCGGGTAGATCGCGACATCGACGTTGACGTCGGTGATGCGCGGCTGCGCCATCCCGAGGTACTTGCGGTAATCCTTTTCGTACTGCGCCCGTTGTTTCTCGCCCGCATCGGCCGTCTGGTAGTGGTACAAGCCATGGGTGTTGTGGAACAGGAATGCGCCGATGCCGACGAAGCCCGCCACTGACAGCAACAACACGATGCGTGCGGGCCAGCCGAAGCGCTGCCGCGCAACCCGCCAACGCGCGCGCCAGCCGCGGGTGTTGCCGCGCACCCAGTACAGCGCGGTGATGACCAGAAAGGCGATCGCCAGGCAAGCCCAGTAAGCGCGGAACCACAGCGTACCGATCCAGAACGAGCCAAAGCCGTTCATGGCCGAATACGGCGTGCCCGGTGCGTTGCCGTACAAATACAGGTTGTCGCTGAAGTCCAACTGATGCAGCCCGAACAACACCAGCAACCACGCGACGATCAGCGCATAGCCGGCAAACTTGTTGTTGGACCACACCTGGAAGGCGACCGCGAGGACCGCCGTCAGCATCCACATGGCAAACGCCAGTCCGATGAACTTCAGATACAGCAGCGGCTCGAGCACATGGAACCCATGCAGCAATTGGTAACCCATCGCATACACGGAGCCGATCGCGAGGAACACCACGATCACCACCGCCAGTGCCGCAAGCTTCGCGAGCAGCGGCACCCAGTCCGGCGTCGGGAACGCATCCACCACTTCGTCAACCCGGGCCCCGCGCTCGCGCCACACCAACTCACCGGCGTAGAAAATCAGCACGAGCAACAGCAACCACTTGTAGCTCCCTTCCATCGCTTCGGCCATGAGGTGCGTGACCGGATACACGGGCGTGCCGTAAATCTCGCCCACGAACGACATTGCGGCGGTGAGGTTGCCAAGTCCGATCAACACGATGATCAAAAACGCGGCGCCGCCCAGCACGCTTTTGGTGTCGAACCACGCAAGCTTGCGGAACTGCACCCAGCGCGCACCGAAGCCGCTGCGCAAGCTCACCACCGGTAGTACCACCGCTCCCGCCTCGCTGATCGGGGCCGGCGCCTGAAGTCCCTTGCGCCTGCGGAACCAACGCAAGCCCTCGCGACCAGGCTTGAACCACGCGTATGCTGCGCCCAGCAGCGCGACGCCGATCGCCAGCCACAAGCCGCGGTTTCCGAGCAGCAGTCCCGTCAGCTCCGGAATGCGCGTGTTCTTGTCCGACGTCGTCCAGTAGCGGGTCGCAAGATCAAGGGCACTGCCCCCGAACGGATTGATCAGCGCGCCGAGGGTCTGGTGATCGATGTTGCCGTGGCCCAGCAACTGGCCCGCCACCGCCGTGAGCACGAGGAAGCCGATGACCCCGGCGTAAGTCGCCAGCATCGAGCGCGTCACCACCGCGAGCAGGAACAACAACGCGCCAAGGAAGAACACGCCCGGCAACACGAACACGCCAAGGCCCCAGGCGTACGCCGCCCATGGCGTCGGCCCGAGACGCGCGGGATCGACCCATGGCATCAACGAGCCGAACCAGAATCCGGCCGCCGCCGCGACGAGGATCAACACGCTGACCAGCCAGCCAGCGGCAAAACGTCCACCAAGGTAGGCACCGCGCGGCACCGGCGTCGAGAACATCAGTTCCGCCGTATTGCAGTTGAAGTCGCGCAACGCGGCGCCGGCCACGAAAATGGGAATCAGGATCAGGCCCAGCACCGAAAACATCGCCAGCATCGTGACCACGACGTAGGGCGCGTTGCGGTGGATGTTGCCGATGCCGCCGCCGATCCGGATGTGGTCGGAACTCGCGGCGCCAAACGCAATCGCCGCAAGCCCCAAGGCAATCGCCCAGAACAACGGGCTCTTCAACTGCTGGCGCAGCTCGAAACGAAAAATGGTTCCGAACATGTCAGGCCGCCTTGTTGGCGGCGGCGTGGTGCAACTGGCCGAAGTACACGTCTTCCAGATCCGGTGGCACGCCCTCGAAACCGTCCTCGGGTTTGGCATCGGCCAGCACGTGGATCAGGGTTGCGCCGCCCGCAAGCCGCGTCGACAACACCGTCATGCGTTGGCGGTACTCCGGCAATGCGGCCTTGTCGATCGCACGCCGCCAGACGCGACCCTCCAGCGAGCGAATCGACTCGTGCGGCTCGCCGGTCAGGCGCACCTGCCCATCGGCGATGATCGCCATGCGCGGGCACAGCTCGGTCACGTCTTCCACAATGTGCGTGGACAGAATCACTACCACGCGCTCGCCGATTTCCGACAACAGGTTGAGGAAGCGTTGACGCTCCTCCGGATCGAGCCCGGCGGTGGGTTCATCCACGATCACCAGTTTCGGATCGCCGATCAGTGCCTGTGCAATCCCGAAGCGCTGGCGCATGCCGCCGGAGAACCCGCCAAGTTTGCGCTTGCGCACGTCCCACAGGTTTACCTGCTTCAGCAGTGCCGCGACCAGATCGCGACGCTCGCCACGCCGGGTCACGCCTTTCAGCACCGCGAAGTGATCCAGCATCGCCTCGGCGGTGACCTTGGGGTACACGCCGAATTCCTGTGGCAGGTAACCCAGCACCCGCCGCGCGGCGGGCTTGTCGGCCAGCACGTCCAATTCACCCAACTTGATGCTGCCGGCGTCCGGATCCTGCAACGTCGCAATGGTGCGCATCAGCGTCGATTTGCCCGCGCCATTGGGACCCAACAAGCCGAACATGCCGTTCGGAATGTCCAGCGACACATTACTGAGGGCGCGCACGCCGTTCGGGTAAGTCTTGGACAAATTCCGGATCGTCAGCATGCTGGAGCTCCCTGATGCGGGCTGGTGGATGGCAAGGGGGAGTCTGACCGGCCGGGAGCACGCACGTCGCGGGCCAGTGGTCATGGTGACTTCCGGGGCATGCCGCGAGCGCCTACATGACGTAGGCCGCCAAATGCGCGAAACTGGACACCTTGCAGGCACGAAACACAAAGGAAGCGGGCATGGCAGACGTACGCGAGGCGAAGGTACCGGACATCGGCGATTTCCACGGCGTGCCCGTGATCGAGGTGATGGTCAAGCCCGGCGACCATGTCGACAAGGACCAGGGGCTGGTGACACTCGAATCGGCCAAGGCCACGATGGAAGTGCCGGCACCGTTCGCGGGCACCGTGCGCGAGGTCAAGGTCAAGGTCGGTGATGAAGTCGCGGAAGGCAACGTGATCGCGACGATCGAGGCCGAGGGTGCGGCGCAAGAACCAAGCCCGCCTCGACCCTCCCCCGCAAGCGGAGGAGAGAGCCTGACGGCTCCTGCTCCCGGACCGAAGGTGGAGGACGGGAGCCAGCAGCCGCCCCCATCAGCCCTTCGGGCAGCTTCCCCCGCAGGCGGGGGAAGCGAAAGCAAAACCGAACGCCACGCGCCGCCCATTCCCTTCGATGCCGAATCCATCATGCCCGGCAAGGTGCCCTACGCCAGCCCGGCGGTGCGCGCATTCGCGCGCGAACTGGGAGTCGATATCGAACGCGTCACCGGCAGCGAACGCGGTGGGCGGATCTCGAAGGAAGACGTGCAGCAATTCGTGAAGTCGGTGATGTCCGGCGCCGCCGCACCGGGCGTCGGCGCGGGCGGCAGTGGCCTGAACCTGCTGCCATGGCCGCAAATCGATTTCAGCAAGTTCGGCGAAGTCGAAACCAAGGCCCTGTCGCGTATCCAGAAGCTTTCCGGCGCCAACCTCGCGCGCAACTGGGCGATGATTCCGCACGTCACGCAGTTCGAAGACGCCGACATCACCGACCTCGAAGCACTGCGCGTTGCACTCAACAAGGAAAACGAAAAAGCCGGCATCAAGGTCACGTTGCTGGCGTTCCTGATCAAGGCCTCGGTCGCAGCCCTGCAGAAGTACCCCAACTTCAACGCCTCGCTGGATGCCTCCGGCGAGAATCTGGTGCTGAAGAAGTACTTCCACATCGGCTTCGCCGCCGACACCCCGAACGGTCTGGTGGTGCCGGTGATCCGCGACTGCGACCAGAAGGGCGTCGTCGAAATCGCGCAGGAAATGTCGGCGCTGGCGAAGAAGGCACGTGATGGCAAGCTGATGCCGGCCGAGATGTCCGGTGGCTGTTTCTCGATTTCCTCGCTGGGCGGCATCGGCGGTACCGCGTTCACGCCCATCATCAACGCGCCCGAAGTCGCGATCCTCGGGGTGTCGAAATCGTCGCTGCAGCCGGTCTGGAACGGCAAGGAATTCGCGCCACGCCTGATCCTGCCCTTGTCGCTTTCCTACGACCACCGCGTGATCGACGGTGCTGCCGCCGCGCGCTTCGCCAGTTACCTTGCGCAGTTGCTCACGGACATGCGCCGGGCGCTGCTGTAGGCCGGGGCACGCGCATGGCCGCGACCGCACCGCCTGCCCTCGCAACTGCCCCAGCCGGGGCCGCCAGCATGCTGGCGCGGATCGACAACCTGCTCGGATTCCAACTGGTCCACGCCAGCGGAATCGAGATCACCATCGGCACGCTGTTGGCGGGCGTGGTGGTCCTGGTCGTGTTGTGGATCATCACCAAGCTGGTGCAGCGTGCGTTCGTGCGTTACGGCGCACACCACGACAGCGGCAACCAGGCGCTGGTCTACACGGTTTCGCGCGTCACCCAGTACGTGCTGCTGCTCATCGGCGTACTGATTGCACTCGGCGTGGCCGGGGTGCCGATGAGCAAATTCGGCCTGTTCATCGGCGCGCTGGGCGTCGGGCTCGGCTTCGGCCTGCAGACGATCTTCAACAATTTTGTCTCGGGGCTGATCATCCTGTTCGAGCGCAACCTCAAGGTCGGCGATTTCGTCGAACTGGCCTCCGGCGTCCACGGTACCGTGCGCGACATCCAGATCCGCGCCACCCGCATCACCACCAACGACAACATCGACATCCTGGTCCCGAACGCGGAGTTCGTGAGCGCGAGGCTGGTCAACTGGACCCTGCGCGACGTTTCGCGCCGCATGCACATACCATTCAAGGTCGCCTACGGCACCGACAAAACGCTGGTGGAGAAGGCCGGGCTGGAAGCCGCCGCGGCCGTGCCATTCACCCTGATGCACGAAGGCGACCGGCAGCCGCAGGTGTGGCTGATGGCCTTCGACGACTATTCGATGCGCTTCGCGCTGGTGGTGTGGCTGACGGCCGAAGCGACCAAGCGCGTGCGCGGCGTGCATGCGGCCTACAACTGGGCCATCCACGACGCGCTGGAAAAGCACGGCATCGAGATTCCGATTCCGCAGCGCGACATCCGGATTCGCGCACGCGCCGAACACGAAAACGAAACTGCAAGGATCATCGAGCATGGCCAAGACGATTGAACTGAAGGTGCCGGACATCGGCGATTTCCACGACGTGCCGGTGATCGAGGTCCTGGTGAAGGTGGGCGACCATGTCGCCAAGGAACAGGGCCTCGTGACACTCGAGTCGGCCAAGGCCACGATGGAAGTGCCCGCTTCCGCGGCCGGCGTCATCAAGGAAGTGAAGGTGAAGGTCGGCGACAACGTCCAGCAGGGCGCGGTGATCGCGACCGTCGAAGCCGAAGGCACTGCGTCGCGCCCCTCTCCGTCCGGGAGTAGGGTTGGGGATGAGGGTTCGGAGCCCGCGAAAAGCTCCAAGTCCAGTACAGCCTCACAAGTTGCGCAACGCGAGGCCGTACCCTCACCCGGCGCTGCGCGCCACCCTCTCCCGGAGGGAGAGGGAAGAGGCACGAGCGCAAAAACCGCGGGCGCAACCGGTCGCAAGCCGGACATGGAATGCCAGATGCTGGTGCTGGGCTCCGGCCCCGGCGGCTACAGCGCCGCGTTCCGCGCCGCCGATCTCGGTCTCGACACCGTCCTGGTCGAGCGCTACGACACGCTCGGCGGCGTGTGCCTCAATGTCGGCTGCATCCCGTCCAAGGCACTGCTGCACGCCGCGGAAGTCATCGACTCGGCCGCGGCGATGGCGGCGCACGGCATCAGTTTCGGCGCGCCTAGGATCGAGCTCGACAAGCTGCGCGAATTCAAGGACAAGACTGTCGGCAAGCTCACCGGCGGTCTGGCCGCGATGGCGAAGCAACGCAAGGTGCGCGCAGTACAGGGTGTCGGGATGTTCATGTCGCCGCATGAACTGGAAGTCGAACACGGCAAGGACAAAAAGCTGGTCCGCTTCGAGCAGGCCATCATCGCCGCAGGCTCGCAGGCGGTACGCCTGCCGTTGTTCCCGTGGGATGACGAGCGCGTGATGGATTCCACCGGCGCGTTGCAATTGCGCGACGTGCCGAAAAACCTGCTGGTGGTGGGCGGCGGCATCATCGGTCTGGAGATGGCGACCGTGTACCGCGCGCTCGGCAGCGCCGTCACCGTGGTCGAATTCATGGACCAGTTGATGCCGGGTGCCGATGCGGACCTCGTGCGCCCGTTGGCGGCGCGCTTGAAGGCCCAAGGCGTTGCGGTGCACCTCAAGACCAAGGTCACCGCCGCCAAGGCGCACAAGAACGGAATCGCCTGTGAATTCGAGGGTGACAGCATCCCGGAACGCAAGACCTACGAACGCGTGCTGGTGGCGGTTGGCCGCAGCGCCAATGGCAACAAGATCGGTGCCGACAAGGCCGGTGTCGCCGTCACTGAGCGCGGCCTGATCCCGGTCGACAAGCAGATGCGCACCAACGTCCCGCACATTTTCGCGATCGGCGATCTGGTCGGCCAGCCGATGCTGGCGCACAAGGCTACCCACGAGGCGCACGCCGCGGCCGAGGTCGCGGCCGGCCAGAAGCGATTCTTCGACGCGCGGGTGGTCCCGTCGGTCGCCTACACCGATCCGGAAATTGCGTGGGCCGGTGTGACCGAGCGCGAGGCGAAGGAAAAGAGCCTGGACATCGGCGTTGGGAAATTCCCTTGGGCGGCATCTGGCCGCGCACTGGGCATGGGTCGTCAGGAAGGTTTCACCAAGCTCATCTACGACAAGGCCACGCACCGCGTAATCGGCGGCGGCATCGTCGGCGTGCATGCGGGCGACCTGATTTCCGAAGTCGCACTGGCCATCGAGATGGGCGCCGAGATCAGCGACATCGCGCTCACCATCCACCCGCATCCGACACTGGGCGAGTCCGTCGGCATGGCCGCGGAAGTGGCCGAGGGCACCATTACCGACCTGTACATCCCGAAGAAGCGCTAAGGAAAACCGGGGTGAAAACCGGGGTCAGAGTGCAATTTCGAACGTGTCGCGTATCTCGAAGGCAGTTACAGCGCGAAATTGCACTCTGACCCCGGTTTTACAGCTCGAACAGCTCCGCCTGCGCTTCGTAGCTGTCACGCTCGACGAAACCCGCAAGGCCAACGCCGACGAGGCGATAGCGCGTGCGCGGCGGCAACACCACGCGCTCGCGCAGCGCACAGGCGATTTCGGCCACAGCACGCGCGGATGACGGCCGCTCTGCCGGAGTCAAGCTGCGCGTAAGGATCCTGAAATCGGACGTCTTGAGTTTCAGCACGACGCTGCGGGCGACGCGCCCGTGGGGTCCTTTCGTTTCGCGCAGGTGCGCCGCCCAGGCGTGTTCGGCCAGCCGCACGATGTGCGGTGCCAGTTCGTCGATTGCGAGGTCGTGCTCGAAGGTGTCTTCGCTGGATACCTGCAGCGTCGGACGGTTTGGCGTCACCGGCCGATCGTCGATACCCAGCGCCAATTCATGCAGGCGCTTTCCGAAGCGGCCGAAACGCCGTTCCAATTCGCCGGCATCGAACGCCCGCAAGTCTGCAACGCGCGCAATGCCAAGCGTGGCCAGGTTGCGCTGCATCACCTTGCCCACGCCCGGCAGGCGTTCAACCGGCAACGGCGCAAGGAACGCAAGTACTTCGCGCGGGCGCACCACGAACAAGCCATCCGGCTTGCGGAAGTCCGAGGCGATCTTGGCGAGGAATTTGTTGGGTGCGACGCCGCCCGAAGCGGTAAGCCCGGTTTCCTCGCGGATCGCGGCGCGGATCCGCTCTGCCACTGCGGTTGCTGACGGCAATCCCTGCCGGTTTTCCGTGACATCGAGGTAGGCTTCGTCGAGCGACAACGGTTCGATCATGTTGGTATGCCGCGCAAAAATCTCGCGCACCTGCCGCGATACCGCCTTGTAGCGTACGAAATCCGGCGGCACGAAGACGGCTTGTGGACAGAGCCGCTCCGCGCGCAGCGCCGGCATCGCCGAGTGCACACCGAACTTGCGTGCTTCGTAACTGGCCGCACAAACCACGGAACGCGCGCCCTTCCACGCGACGACTACCGGGCGACCGCGCAACGACGGGTCGTCGCGCTGCTCGACTGACGCGTAGAACGCGTCCATGTCCACGTGCACGATCTTGCGCAGCGGAGCAGTCACGCTGCCTCAGGTCGCCTGGCCCGCCGCATCGGCCGCGGGCTTGGGTTTCACCAGGAAACGCACCGCGACGATGCCGAGCTCGTACAGGATCACCATCGGCACCAGCAGCATCAGCATCGAGGTGATGTCCGGCGGCGTGATGGCAGCGGCGATCACCGCGGCGACGACGATCGCATAGCGACGCCAGCTCTTCAGCTGCTGCACGCTCACGAATCCGGTCGCGGCAACGATCACTTCGATGACCGGGATTTCAAAACACAGGCCAAACGCAAAGAACACCATCATCACGAAGTCGAGATAGTGGGTGATGTCGGTCATCATCTCCACGCCCGGCGGGGTCACCATGGTCAGGAACCGGAACGCCGCGGGCAGCACCAGGAAGTACGCGAACGCGCAGCCGGCGTAGAACAACAGGATCGACGCCACCAGCAACGGGCGCGCCAGGCGCTTTTCCTGGCGGTACAACCCCGGACTCACAAATGCCCACAACTGGTACACGATCACCGGCATGCTGACGAACAGAGCCGTATAGAACGCGAGTTTCAGCGGCGTGATGAACGGACTGGCGACCTGGGTCGCGATCAGGTGCGCCCCCACGGGCAGGCGCTTCACCAGCGGCTCGGCGAGCCATCCATACAGCCGGTTTGCGAACGGCACGAGACACGCCAGCACCAGTACCACGCAGGCAATCGCCTTGATCAGGCGCGAGCGCAACTCCAGCAGGTGCGCGAAAATGCCCTGTTCGAGATCAAACCCAGGTTCGGCGTCCGCATCACGTTGCGGCTCCTGCTCAGGCGTGGCCATCAGGATGGTCCCCATCGCTGGCGACGTGCTTCACGTCGGCAATGGACTCGTCCACCACGGCGCGTGCGTCCTTCGACACGCCATCGGCAGCGGCTCGCACCGACTCCACCTGCGCGGCAGCCTCGCGCGCGTTGCGCTTGATCTCTTCCATCTGGATTTCGCGCTCGACTTCCGAGCGCACACTGTCCCAGCCGAGCCGAACCCTGCGCACCATCGCACCGGCCATTCGGGCTGCCTTGGGGAGTTTCTCCGGACCAAGCACGATCAGCGCGATCACCGCCAGCAGCAGCAGCTTGCTGTAGCTGAGGTCGATCATCGCAGCGTACTACCCGGACTACTTCGACTCGGTCGAGTCGTGCTGTTCCTGTTTTGCATTGGTGCTGTCCGCGGCAGGCGGCGGATCGGCCTGGAGCTTGTCCGTGCTCGCGTCCGATTTGGACTTGGCATCGTCATCGCCATGCAGAGCCTTCTTGAAGCCGCGCACGGCATTGCCGAGATCGGGGCCGATCTTGGTCAACTTGCCGGTACCGAAGATCACCAGCACGATGACCAGCAAAGCCACCCAATGCCAGATGCTGTCAAAACCCATAAATACCTCGCGCGGAAATTTGCCCAATGGCCGGATGCGGCGTTGCGGCTTTCCGCTGTGCCAAGTGTACCGCAGCCACGGTTATCAAACGGTGCAACAAGCGGTCGGGTTGACCGTCGCTGCGCCTGGCTGAAGCGCTGGGCGCGCGATCCAGCAGGCAGGCTGTGGCAGACTGTGCAGCTGGACTCTATCGCGATCAGGACCGACCCGCATGCCCCGCTTCTCAAGCTTCGATCTTTCCACGGGGGATGCAGGCGGCGCGCGCGTTGCGGTACTGCTGGTCAACCTCGGCACACCGGCGGCCCCGACCACCGATGCGGTCCGGGACTACCTTGGCCAGTTCCTGTCCGACCCGCGCGTGATCGAACTTCCGCGCTGGCTGTGGTGGCCGATCCTGCACGGCTACATCCTGCGCACGCGTCCCCGTCGATCGGCGGAGGCCTACGCAAAGGTCTGGCGCAACGACGGATCGCCGCTGCTGGTCTGGAGTGAACGGCTGGCCGCGGGGGTACGCGCCGAAGTCACCCGGCGCACTTCGAACAAGGTCGACGTGGCACTGGCCATGACTTACGGCGAGCCGTCGCTGCAAAGCGCCCTTGGCGACCTGATGTCCACAGGCGTCCGGCGTGTATTGGTGCTGCCCTTGTTCCCGCAGTACTCCGCCACTTCGACGGGCGCCGCGCTCGATGCCGCCATGCGCGCATTGCAGACTTTGCGCTGGCCTCCGGAAATTCGCACCATCGATGACTACCACAGCGACGCCGGCTATCTCGCGGCGCTCGTCGGCAGCGTGCAAGCGCACTGGGCCGAGCACGGCCGTGCCGAGAAGTTGCTGTTGAGCTTCCATGGAATTCCCGAAAAGTACGCCAAAGCCGGCGATCCCTATCCCGAGCAATGCCGGGAAACCGCACGCCGTCTTGGCGATGCGCTGGGCATGGGCAACGATGAGCTGCTGGTGACGTTCCAGTCGCGTCTTGGGCGGCAGCCGTGGTTGCGGCCGTACACCGATGAGACCATCGGGCAACTGGCCCGCCAGGACGTGGCGACGCTCGACGTGCTGTGTCCGGGTTTCGCCGTCGACTGTCTGGAAACACTCGAGGAGGTCGCGATGCGCTACCGCACAACGTTCCTCACCAACGGCGGCAGGCAGTTTCGCTACATCCCTGCACTCAATGACGGGCGCGCGCATGTTTCGGCGCTCGCCGATATCGCCATGCGACAGCTGGCCAGCTGGATCTGACGAACGAGGTGCCTGGTAATGGTATGGCCCGCGCCGTCTCCGCAGCACGGCCACCCACGGTCTTCAGTGATTGTCCCGAATGTCATTCGCAGTCACTGGACGTCTGCCAGGCAAACGCCACCCTAACCATCCCAGTCAGCGATGGCCCATCCGCTCGGAAATCGCGTGCGGCCACGGGAAACCACTCGAATCGGGAGTGTGCATATCCCGGGTCCAGCCAATCCCGGAGGGTCGGTTCTTCGCCGGCAGGGAGCCCATTGTCTGCAGAGCACGCGTCGCACCCCAGGGCCGGTTCCTGCAAACGCGAGGTTACGTGCCTGCACCAGTGGCGGTTGCAACCACGCCGACGTTGTCCGTTGAACGTCGAAGCATCTCGCATGCGGTCGAGTAAAGGCCACTGCGATAACGTCGAGGTACTTTACACTTTGCTTCAGTATGCGGACTGGAAGAACGTATCACGTTGATCAGCATGTGTTTTTGTGTTGGCTCGGTTCTTGCCTTGTCTGGGTTCACAGACAGTGCTCCGCGCTGCTGAACAAGAGAGGTCAAAGTCCATGAACAAGCGACATCGCCTATCGATGATCGGCATCCTTTGCTCGGCAGCGCTGCTGGTCGCCGGCATCGGCCATGCCGAAACCACCGTTCTGACGTTCGAGGGAGTCGGCAACGGCGCCCACGTCAACGATTTCTACAACGGTGGCACGGACAGTGAGGGCAATTCCGGGACCAACTACGGGATTGGGTTTTCGGACACAAGCCTGGGCTTGATCGATGGCGATGCGGGCGGCAGCGGCAACTTCGCCAACGAGCCCAGCCCTGACACAGTCCTGTTCTTCCTCTCCGGCGGGGCGGCCACGATGAACGTGGCGGCCGGCTTCGATACCGGCTTCTCGTTCTACTATTCGGCCAACGCGACCGACACTTTCGTCAACGTCTGGAGCGGTCTGAACGGGACGGGTGACCTCCTGACCACCCTCAACCTGAATGCCAACTACAACGCCAACAACTGCACGGGCGATCCGACCGGCATTTACTGCAATTGGGACCCGATCGGCGTGCTGTTCGCCGGGATCGCCCACTCGGTCGATTTCGGCGGCACTGCCAATTATGTGGCGTTCGACAACATCACCCTGGGTTCGGACATTCCGGGCAATGGCAGCACTCCGGTGCCGGAGCCTGGCACGCTGGCCATGTTCGGTCTGGGTTTGTTGCTCGTGGGTGGTGCGGCGTGGAAGAAGCGGCGCCGCCTGAGCTGACGCGTGACGAAAAGGGTCGTCTGGCTCGCCGAGCCAACCCCATCGAAAGCCGCGCGGACTTGCGCCGCGCGGCAATTCAAGATTCGATCAGGGTGTCCATACCCCTCAGATGCCACGGTAATCCCCCCGCTTTTGCTTGGCGTCAAAAGTGGAGCTATGCGGCAAGTGCCAACTTCTGCATGGGTGTGATGCCGCCGAGCGCCATGTTCGGGCGTTCGTGGTTGTATGTCCACAGCCAACGCGTTGCTATTTGCTGAACTTGTTCGATCGACTCAAACAGCGTTTGCGCCAGCCACGCGTATCGCACGGTGCGGTTGTAGCGTTCGATGTAAGCGTTCTGCTGCGGGTTGCCGGGCTGGGTGTACTGGATGCGGATGCCGCGCTTCTCGGCCCACGCCTGCAGCGCGCCGCTGATGTATTCGGGGCCGTTGTCGCAGCGCAGGGTTTGCGGTTGTCCGCGCCACTCGATGATCTGCTCCAGGGCGCGGATCACGCGGCTGGCGGGTAACGACAGGTCGGCTTCGATGCCGAGCCCTTCGCGGTTGTAGTCGTCGATCACGTTGAACAGGCGGAAACTGCGTCCGTCGCTCAGCTGGTCGTGCATGAAGTCCATCGACCAGGTGTCGTTGATGGACTCCGGCACCGCCAAGGGCTTCGGACACTCACGCACGATGCGAGCCTTCGGCTTGATCCTCAAGTTCAACTCCAGCTCCCGGTAAATGCGGTACACGCGTTTGTGGTTCCAGCCGAAGCCCTTCACGTTGCGCAGGTGCAGGAAGCACAGGCCAAAACCCCAATCCTTGTAGGCGGTGGTCAGGCGCACCAGCCAGTCGGCAATCCGCGCGTTCTCTGCGCTCGCCTGCGCCTGGTAGCGGTAGCAGGTCTCGCTGACAGCGAAGGTCTGGCAGGCATGCCGGATGTTCGTGCGCCCGCCCTGCCGATGATTGTGTCCCACCCCGTGGTGTAGCTTCCGATACCGGTGATGATCGGGCTGGGTTGGGCTGCAGGGATCAGTCTGCCATGACTGGCAGGCTCATGGGATGGCCGAGCAACTCGGTCAGGGTGTCACGGGGCATGTAGCGCGCACGCTGCACGGTCCATTCATCGTTCTGCTCCAGCAGCACGGCGCCGACCAGGCGCCGGATGGCGGCTTCATTCGGGAAGATGCCGACCACCTCGGTACGGCGCTTGACCTCGTGGTTCAGCCGCTCAATCGGATTCGTGCTGTGCAGTTTCGTGCGATGCGCCGAGGGGAAGGTCATGTATCCCAGCACGTCTGCCTCTGCGGCATCCATCAGCGCTGCGAGCTTGGGCACCGTGGGCCGGAGTTGGTCGGCGACCTTGCGCCACTGCTCGCGAGCCGCCTCGGGCGTGTCCTGCGCGAAGGCGGTGGCGATGAAGGCCGCCACCACGCGTTTGCCACGCTTGCCGGCGTAGGCCAGGGCGTTGCGCATGAAGTGCACCCGGCAACGTTGCCAGGTGCAACTCAGCACCTTCGAGACGGCCGCCTTGATGCCGCTGTGATTGTCGGAGATCACCAGCTGCACGCCGCGCAGGCCGCGGTGGGTCAACTGGCGCAGGAAGGCCTTCCAGAACATCTCGGCCTCGGACGCGCCGATGTCCATGCCCAGCACCTCGCGCCGACCATCGGCATTGACGCCCACGGCGATGATCACGGCCACGCTGACGATGCGCCCGGCTTGCCGTGTCTTCACGTACGTCGCGTCGATCCACAGGTACGGCCAGTCGCCCTCGAGGGGCCGGTTGAGGAACGCACCGACGCGCGTATCGATCTCCTCGCACAACCGCGAGACCTGGCTCTTGGAGACGCCGGTGCCGCCCATGGCCTGCACCAGATCGTCAACGGAGCGCGTCGATACGCCTTGGATATAGGCCTCCTGGATGACCGCCGTCAACGCCTTCTCGGTCAGCCGCCGCGGTTCCAGAAAGCTCGGAAAGTAGCTGCCTTGCCGCAGCTTCGGGATCTTCAGCTCGACCGTTCCAGCGCGTGTCTGCCAGTCGCGCTCACGGTAACCGTTACGCTGGGCCAGCCGAGCCGGATTCTTCTCGCCGTAGCTCGCGCCGGTCCGTGCGCCTACTTCCAGTTCCATCAGCCGCTGGCTGGCAAAGCCGATCATCTCGCGCAGTACATCGGCGTCCGCACTCTTCTCCAACAGCCCTTGCAGTTGCATCATCTCGTTGGTCATCGGTGGTTCCTCAGGTTGGGTCGGTGTCGCAACCCAAACCCTAAACCCGAGCACCACCGGTGACCTCAGTTACACCACGTCAGGGGACACAACCACCGCCATCGGGCCATCTCCCGGCGCTGAGATGGCCTCACCATTTTTTTGCCAGCGCTTCCTTCAACAGATCGGTGCTGAGCTGCGCTTCGGCGTACATCTTCTTCAAGCGCCGGTTCTCGTCCTCCAGTTCCTTGAGCCGGGCCACCATCGAGGCATCCATGCCGCCGAACTTGCTGCGCCACTTGTAAAACGTCGCCGCGCTGATGCCGTGCTCTCGACACAAGTTGGGTACCGGCGAGCCAGCCTTGGCCTGCTTGAGAATGCCAAGGATCTGGCTGTCGCTGAATCGGGATGTCTTCATGGGAATCTCCTCGGGAAAGGGTACGAGAAAATTCCACTTCTGACGTCATCTATCGGGCGGGGGGATTACCCCACCAGACATTTTTTGTAGAGACTGACGTTGCTGCCAGCGTTGTTTGAATGTCATCGGCGGCAGGTGACCGGTGGCGTTGCGTCACACGCCCTGCACGGGCGCAGCAGCGGCCTTCCGGCGCACGCACAAAAAGAGGCTCCCGCCGATTGGCGGGAGCCTCCTGGATGAAGCCCCTGGCAGTGTCCTACTCTTGCATGGCGAGTGCCAAACTACCATCGGCGCTGGTGCGTTTCACTTCCGAGTTCGGGATGGGATCGGGTGGGACCACACCGCTATGGCCGCCAGGGAATCGTTGCGATGCGCGCTCGCAAGCGCGCCATCGGCATAGGGTCTGGATGTGACGAGTGTTTGATTCATCGAGCCTCGATATGTCACTGAGGAATGCTTCGTGGAAAGTACGGCCATGGACGGCCGTGCTCTCGTGCACGGAAGCACAGACAAATATTCGAAGCGTCTTGGGGTTATATGATCAAGCCGCACGGATCATTAGTACGCGTTAGCTGAATGCATTGCTGCACTTACACATCGCGCCTATCAACCTCGTAGTCTACGAGGGTCCTTCAGGGGGCTCGAAGCCCCGGGAGATCTCATCTTGGTGCGCGCTTCCCGCTTAGATGCTTTCAGCGGTTATCGCTTCCGTACGTAGCTACCCGGCAATGCCATTGGCATGACAACCGGAACACCAGCGGTACGT
>DASSNC010000056.1:0-11739 GCA_035688305.1 Rhodanobacteraceae bacterium | reverse complement strand
CTTCCATCCGTATCAAAGGATATAAACCACGATGAGCCGTTACCTGTTCACCTCCGAATCGGTGTCCGAAGGCCACCCGGACAAGGTCGCCGACCAGATTTCCGACGCCGTGCTGGACGCGATCCTGGCGCAGGACAAGCGCGCCCACGTGGCCTGCGAGACGATGGTCAAGACCGGCGTCGCGATCGTTTCCGGCGAAGTCACCACCGATGCATGGGTGGACATCGAAGCGTTGGCGCGCAAGGTGATCCTGGGGATCGGCTACGACTCGTCGGTGGTCGGCTTCGACGGCGCAACCTGCGGCGTGCTGAACCTGATCGGCAAGCAGTCGCCCGACATCAACCAGGGCGTGGCGCGCAAAAAGCCCGAGGAACAAGGTGCCGGCGACCAGGGCCTGATGTTCGGCTACGCCTGCAACGAGGCGCCGGAATTCATGCCTGCGCCGATCTATTACTCGCACCGGCTGGTCGAACAGCAGGCCAAGGTGCGGAAAGCCGGCAAGCTGAAGTGGCTGCGCCCGGACGCGAAATCGCAGGTAACGCTGCTGTACAACGACGACCACAGCGTCGCAGGCCTCGACGCCGTGGTGCTGTCGACCCAGCACGACCCGGAAGTGAAGTACGCCGACCTCGTGGAAGGCGTGCGTGAAAATATCCTGAAGCCGGTGCTGCCGAAGAAGTGGCTGGACACGCTGCCGAAGAACAAGGTGCACATCAACCCGACCGGCAAGTTCGTGATCGGCGGGCCGGTCGGCGACTGCGGCCTGACCGGCCGCAAGATCATCGTCGACACCTACGGCGGCATGGCCCGCCACGGCGGCGGCGCGTTCTCGGGCAAGGACCCGTCCAAGGTCGACCGCTCGGCCACCTACGCTGCGCGCTACGTCGCCAAGAACATCGTTGCGGCCGGCATCGCCGACCGTTGCGAAGTGCAGATTTCCTACGCGATCGGCGTGGCCGAGCCGACGTCGATTTCGGTGACGACCTTCGGCACCGGCAAGGTCTCCGACGACAAGATCGAGAAGCTGGTGCGCAAGCATTTCGACCTCAGGCCCTACGGCATCATCAAGATGCTGGACCTGATCCATCCCATCTACCAGTCCACGGCCGCCTACGGCCACTTCGGCCGCAAGCCGTTCCAGACGACCTTCAAGTGGGAAGAGCGCGACGGCAACAAGCTGGTGAAGAAGTCCGAAACCGCCACGGCCTTTTCCTGGGAGAAGACCGACCGCGCCGAAGAGCTGCGCAAGGCCGCCGGCATCAAGTGACGAACAGGCGCATCCCCCTCGGGACGAAGGGGATCGCAAGGAGTACACCGCCGAGGGGCGTTGCAATTCGCCGCACACGGTCCGTGCAGTGAGTGAGGCTCGGCATCCATCCGCAACAGCGCCCACCGAACCGGAGAGACACCATGAACGCAGTGCCCCAAGCTTCGACAAAGCAGGACGTTTCCCAGCACGATTACAACGTCCGCGACATTTCACTGGCGGACCTCGGCAGGAAGCGCATCACCATGGCCGAGCAGGAGATGCCAGGCCTGATGCAGATCCGCGCCCGCTACGCGCCCGAAAAGCCGCTGAAGGGCGTGCGCGTCACGGGTTCCTTGCACATGACCAAGGAAACCGCGGTGCTGATCGAGACACTGACCGCACTCGGCGCTTCGGTGCGCTGGGCGTCGTGCAACATCTTCTCGACCCAGGACGACTGCGCCGCCGCGATCGCCGCGAGCGGGGTGCCGGTGTTCGCATGGAAGGGCGAGACGCTGGAGGAATACTGGCAGTGCACGCTCGACGCGCTGACGCACCCGGGCATGCGCGGCCCGGAGCTGATCGTCGATGACGGCGGCGATGCGACGCTGCTGATCCACAAGGGCGTCGAAATGGAAGACGGCTCCAGGTGGGTGGACGAGAAAGGCGCCAACCACGAGGAACAGGTCATCAAGGATCTCCTGAAGAAGACCCGCACCGAACGCCCGGGTTTCTGGAAGAAGGTCGCGTCCGAGTGGCGCGGTGTTTCCGAGGAAACCACCACCGGCGTGCATCGCCTCTACCAGCTCGCCGAGGCCGGCAAGCTGCTGGTGCCCGCGATCAACGTCAACGACTCGGTCACCAAGAGCAAGTTCGACAACCTGTACGGCTGCCGTGAGTCGCTGGCCGACGGCATCAAGCGCGCCACCGACCTGATGGTCGCGGGCAAGGTCGCGGTGGTGTGCGGCTACGGCGACGTCGGCAAGGGCTGCGCGCATTCGCTGAAGGGCTTCGGCGCGCGCGTGATCGTCACCGAGATCGATCCGATCTGCGCGCTGCAGGCGGCGATGGAAGGCTTCCAGGTCGCGACCGTCGAAGACACGCTTGGCGTCGGCGACATCTACGTCACCACCACCGGCAACCGCGACGTGATCACCCTGGAGCACATGCAGCGCATGAAGAACCACGCGCTGGTCTGCAACATCGGCCACTTCGACAACGAGATCCAGGTCGATCGCCTGCAGAAAGCCGCGAAGCACACCAACATCAAGCCGCAGGTCGACCTCTACACCTTCCCGGAAGGCAACTCGATCTACCTGCTGGCCGAAGGTCGCCTCGTGAACCTCGGCTGCGCGCACGGCCACCCGTCGTTCGTGATGTCGAATTCCTTCTCGAACCAGACGCTCGCGCAGATCGACCTCTGGAGCCACAAGGACGAGTACGAAAAGACCGTGTACCGGCTGCCCAAGAAGCTCGACGAGGAAGTCGCGCGCCTGCATCTCGAACAGATCGGCGTCAAGCTCACCAGGATGACCAAGGATCAGGCGGACTACCTCGGCGTGCCGGTGGAAGGCCCGTACAAGGCCGATCATTACCGGTATTGAACGGCTGGCTTTCCTGCCGCGCAACAAAAGGCGCGACGCAGGTCGCGCCTTTTTGTTCGCCGGCATGGCTCGACGGCTTCACGCCACCGGGGTTCACGTCACGCCGGCAGGCGTTTTCCGGTGCATCCACTCCTGAAGCTGTCTCTCCGCGTGTTCCTGTTCGGCGGCAATGCGCGGTAACAGCGGCGAAATCTCCTGCACCCGGTCCCGCCATTTTTCCGCCCTGGGTGGCGTCACCGTGTAGCGCGCCGTCGGCAGGTTCCGGCCGAGCGTCCGATCCCAGCGCAGACCGAGCGCTTCGCAAAGGCGACGGATCTGGGCGTCGGGGTCAGCCACGAACGATTCGTAGCGCAGCGCGTGCACCCTGCCGGACGGCAATGCCTCGAGGTCATCGAGCAGGATGCGGGTAGTGGTCGACCACTGCGCCGCGACAATCTCCGGAAGCGGCTTTCCGGCAAGCTCGCGCCACCCCGGCACCAGCACCATCGACCACGGCGGCCCTGGCCAACCAGGCAGGTCCGGGTACGTCCGGAACCGGCCCGACTCCCATGCCGCAAGCATGCTCGCCATGACCGCTCGTGGATCGCGATACAGGTATACGAAACTCGCGTCCGGGAAAACCGCCGACAGGAACGGAATACGCAATGCATTCTTGGGCGTTTTCTCCAGCAGGCGTATGGCGCCTGGGTGATGTCGGCCATCGCGATCGAACGCCCGCGCGTGATAGCGCGTGCGCAATTCCTCGATGATGGCCGGCGTGGCATCGGCGGCTTCCAGACGGTTGGATTCGTAGCCCCGCGCCATGGCGCTGAGCAAGCCACGCGCGGTTTCGGCCTCGAGCATGCGGTGGCTTTCGTCACCCAGGGAACACAGGTCGGGACTCGTCGCCAGCGTCTCGAACAACAGCGTCGAGCCCGACCGCGGTGGAGACACGATGAACACCGGGCGCGCAATTTCCGCCGGGTCGCCCTCGCGGGAAGGGACCGGCGGTTTGGCCCTGGGCGCGGCGGCGGCCACGATAGCGGAGCTGCGACCGTCCGTTTCGGCGGTCATTGCCGCTTTCAGGATCATGGAGCGCACGGTCGCAAGGAAGGGCATTCCATTGGCCAACCTCACCGGCTCGGCGTTCTGGCCCAGCCATGCGTCGAAGCCGTCGCGCAGCGATGCGAACAGCGGCCACCCCTCCGGCATGGCGCCAAACCTGGCCCAAAGCGCATGCCAGCTCGCCGCGAAACGCGATGCCGCCTGCTGCACCATCGGCACGTGCGGATCGCGCACGACGTGCGCGAACAGGAACTGCAGGTGTTCGCGAAGTTCCCAAGGTGTCATCACGAGCGGTACATTGAAACGCTCGAGCAGCAGCTGCGGCGGATCAGCGGTCGACTCGTCATTGCGGAACTCATGGGGGGACCAGCCCGATGCCATCGCCGAGCCGGGGACGCGCGCACGATCCGCGATTTTCCAGAACTCGTCGCCGCCCACGGTATCCGCAACCAGGTGCACGCGCTCGCGCTTCCCCTCATTGATGACGCGATGTGGGCGCCAAGTGTCGAAGATCCAGCATTCGCCAGCCTGCATGTTGACCTCGGCGTCGCCGCATAGAAAGCGCACCGACGGCGACGTCTGGATGGGTACGTGCACCCGGATGTGTTCGCGCCAGTAATAGTTGATGTCCACGTGCGCGGATACCTCCGCTCCGGGGGCGAGCTTCATCAGCCGTGTGCGCCCCCACACCGCGCCAATGTGTTCCAGCACGCGCATCAGGTATGGACATCGTTCCAGATGCGGGGTCGGCAGCATCACGCCCGCCACCTCGTCATTTTCCGGATCACCGTCCACCGCGACCAAGGGCAGCGAATAATTGCCGGGATATTTCGACGGGTGATCACGCCAGGCTGCCTCGCCCAGTGCCGTCATTTCATCCCGCAATTGGGCTGCGTCGAACAGCAACGGCAACTGGAGAAACGGAACATGCAATCGCATAGGGCATCGAAATCAAAACGGGCGGGAACGATTATCGTGCTTTGCCGGCGCATTGTTGGCGCGCGCATCGAAAGCGGCGCCACCGGCCGTCGATCGACGCTGGCGGCGTGCCCAACGAAGGAAGCGACAAGAGACACGGCGCCGGAAACCGTGAAAGACGCGTGTCGAATTGGTAGTATCAGCGACCCGGATGCGCGGTGTCAAAGCGCCGTGGCGGCAGGATCGGGCCAGCAAATTCCGCACTCACACTCCGCCGTGCTTCCAATGCAGCGGGCCCTGCCCCGTACTTTGCTCCGCAAACGATAGCCTCTGCCATGAGTTCACCCCAACGTTTGCACGGATTGTCCGCGGCGGCAATCCAGCACGTCATCCTCGCGGCGCAGGCCCTCGACCACGGCAATGCCAACGAAGCGGAGCGGCAACTCACGCCGGTGCTGGCCACCTATCCAGATCATCCGGAAGTGCTGCGCCTGCAGGCCGGGGCGCTGAGCATGCGTGGCAACCATGCCGCCGCCATTGCCAACATGCAGCGCGCCGTCGCCAAGCGCCCGGATGATGCGCTGTATTACCACACGCTGGGGACTGTCCTGAGCGCAGGCGATTGCCTCGACGAGGCGGTCGCGGCAACCCGCCGCGCCTGCGAATTGCAGCCGAACCTCGCCATTGCATGGTTCAACCTCGGCGTGATGCTGACCCACTGCGTGCGACACGAGGAAGCCATCGAGGCACTTCGGAAGGCGGTGGCCATCGACCCCGCCCACATGGCCGCACGCGCGCTTCTCGGCGACATGCTGCGCACCGAAGGCCGCATCGATGAGGCAGGCGCGGAGTATCGCCGCATCCTCGCCGAACGCCCGACGGCCGGCATGGCCTGGTGGGGCCTGGCCGACATCAAAACCCACCGTTTCGAGGAAGCCGACATCGGGCGCATGCAGCGCGCCTTGCAGGTTCCCGGCCTCGCCGTCGACGAGCGGGTCCCGTTGGGCTTCGCATTGGCCAAGGCACTGGACGATCACGGCCATTACCGGGAGTCGCTGGCCGCGTTGGCCGACGCAAATGCACTGGCCAGGCAACGCAGCCGCTGGCAGGCCGGGGCGTTTTCCAAAACCGTCAGCACGATGCTGGAGATGTTCTCGAAGCCCCTTGCGCCACCCGTGGATCCGGCGCTTGGCAACGAGGTGCTGTTCGTGGTCAGCCTGCCGCGCTCGGGATCGACACTCGTCGAGCAGATCCTGGCCAGCCACTCGCGCGTCGAAGGTGCAGGCGAACTCTCCGATCTTCCGCTGACGCTGACCGCCGAGTCGCAGCGACGCCAAGTACCGTTTCCGTCGTGGGCAGGACAGGCAACTTCCGCGGACTGGCAGCGGCTGGGCCGACGCTACCTGGAACGGACGGCGCGCTGGCGCTCGCGGCGGCCGCTGTCAATCGACAAGCTGCCGAGCAACTGGATGTACATCGGTGCAATCCGCGCGATGCTGCCGGGAGCCAGGATCATCGTGTGCCGACGCGATCCGCTGGAGACCTGCTTTTCCTGCTACCGCCAGTTCCTTGGCGGCAACGAGTATGCGCGGACCTTCGAGGACCTCGCCGCGTTCTGGCGCGACTTCGACCGCAGCATCCGATTCTGGCGCGAGCGCGCGCCGGACGCATTGCACGAGCATCAATACGAGCAACTGGTCGCCGCGCCGGAGTCGACGATCCGGGCGCTACTGGAATTCTGCCGGCTGCCCTTCGAGGAAGGCTGCCTCGCATTCCATGAAAATCGCCGCGAGGTTCGCTCGCCGAGCGCCACGCAGGTGCGCCAGCCGTTGCGACGCGACACCGCGCACACCGCGCACTACGGTGCGCTGCTCGATCCGCTGCGCAAGACGCTCGGCTATCCGCCGTTTGCGGCGGGCTGAGCCATCACGGCGAAGCATCACCCGCCACAGCCGCATCGAGGCGTTCACGCAGGCCCGCCAGCTGCGGCGCGTAATCGCGCCAGCGATCCGCCATACCGGGCTGTATCTGTCCGCGCACCTGCACGGCGCTCAACGTCGCCACCGGCCCGGCGTTGCGCGCAAGATCGGCACAGCCGGGTTCCCAATCCAGTCCGCAGAACGCGAGTACCTTGCGCATTTCCGCTTCGGCGTCGGCAACCAGCGCTTCATAGGAGACGTCCAGGATTTCACCCGGCAGCAGCGCATGCCAGTCGCGCAGCCGCCGCCGGTACTGCAGGTAATGGCTGATCAACGTATCCTCGTCGTAGCAATACGGATAATCGCTGCCGAAATATGATCGATAGTTGGAGAAGGCCACCGCAATGGGTTCGCGGGTCAGGTGCAGGATTCGCGCCTGCGGAATCGCGAGCTTGATCAGCGGCACCAGCAACCAGTTGCGCGGCAGCTTGTCCACGTAGAACGGTGCGCCCTGCGCACGCCACTGCGAGTTGGCGAGGTACAGTTCGCCCGCTTTGGCCAGATCCAGGCGCGGGATGCGTTCGACGAAGGCCTCGTCCAGCATTGGCCTGGTGAAGCGGTTCGCGACGCGCTCCAGGACGCGCTTGAAGGTCCCCAGCTCGCCGGCGGAAACGACCTGGGAATGATTGCCGAGCAGGCGGTCCAGCAAGGTCGTGCCCGATCGCGGCAAGCCGACGATGAAGACGGGAATGGCGCCTTCGACGTGCCGCATTGGCGGGCGGACCAGCGTGTCCACGCAAGACGCGAGCGCCTCGAAGGTGCGCCGCTCGGCAGCCGGGTCGTGGCGCAGGCGCGCATGCATCGCTTTGTTTGCGCGCCGCAGCGACTGCCAGGCTTCCCTGAAGCGACGCAAGTCTTCGAATTCCTTGTAGCGCGCGAATTCCAGCGCCGCATCATCCGCGCTTCCCGGCTGCACTTCGGTCAACTGGCGTGCCAACGCCTCCAGATGATTGCGTTCCGGCGTTTGGCGGCGCAGCTGCGACAACTGCGCCATGGCTTGTCCGAAAGGCGGCTGCAAGTCCACGCACTGTTCCAGCTCGGCCTCCGCATCGGCCATTCGCCCATGGAACGTGTACTGGATGGCCAGTGCGAAGCGGTGTCCCGGATCGGCCATGCCCGACGCACGCGCACGCTCCATCCATGCGAGCGCCGCGGCGTGGTCCCCGAGATTCTGGTACTGCAGCGCCAGGTACTGTTGCAATGCTGCATCATGCGGCGCCAAGGCCGCGGCCCGCTCGAGACAGCCGCGGGCCGCGAGGACTTCACCCACCGTGAGCAACGCGGCCGCGATGTCGATCAGCGTCTTCGGGTTGTCGGAATGCAGGCGCGCCGCCGCCAACGCATGCCGTGTCGCCTGCTGCACCTCGCCGCTACGGATGTCGACCTGGCCGAGCGCAAGCCACGCGTCCGCACTGTGCGGATCACGCTCCAGCATGTTCTCCAGGATGGCACGCGCGTCGGCGAAGCGGCCCTGCGCGAAACACTGCGCGGCCTGCTGCCAGTCGGAAAGGGCGATGCCGCTCACCGCCAGGGCCGGTTGCCGGAAGAGCGGTACAGCCGCACTTCGACACCTGCGGCGATCCGGCGCGCAGACGCTGCAACCCGCTTCGTCATGCCGGCGCCTCGAGGGAATAGCCCAGGCGCCCGGCCATCGGGGAGAGGACCGGCAGGACGTCCTTGAGCCACGGGCGATAGCGATGCCAGCGGCCGATACTCTTGCGATTCACGGGCTCGATGACCTGGCGGTAGCTGGGGGTGCCGATGAAACCCTTCTCGCGGGCGTGCCGGGCCGCGTCGAGCATGGCATCGGCGTTGTCCAGGCCGAGGAAGGACGCGATCTTCGCGGCCGTTCCGGCTTGGTCGGCCACGAGATCCTCGTAGCGCAGCGTCAGCACTTGCGGCTGCATCAGCGCCGCGTGGTGGAA
Organism: Rhodanobacteraceae bacterium; assembly: GCA_035688305.1. Lineage (GTDB taxonomy): Bacteria > Pseudomonadota > Gammaproteobacteria > Xanthomonadales > Rhodanobacteraceae > 66-474. The sequence continues at coordinate 3,023 of DASSNC010000056.1, read as the reverse complement.
CCAGTAATCGAATGCCTCCACGTAACCGCGAGTCAGGTGGGCCAGATCGCGCGCCACGGCCATCAGCACCACGGAACGGTAGTCTTGCATGTAGTTGCTGAGCAGGACGTCGCACGGATGGCGCAGCATCAGGATGAAACGGGCGGCCGGAAAAATGCGGTGGATCAACGGGAGCGCCAGCATGTTCAACGGGTTCTTGTCGACCAGCAGCGTGCCCCAGCGGCGCTGCACCTTGTCGCATGCCAGCATCAAGTAGCCCTTGCGAAGCTCGTCGCAGTCGGCCTGCGTCAGTTTGTGCAGGTCGTCCGGCAGGCGCAGACCGTAGTCTTCAAGCTGATGGCCCAGAACATCGAGATGCGGCCTTTCGTCCATCGACTGCAATCCGGGGTGCGCATCGAGCATCTGTTCCAGCAGGGTGGTGCCCGAACGCGGGAATCCGATCACGAACACCGGCGACGAGGCCGCATCGGGCGCGATCAACGCCGGCCACTTCGCTACGGCTTCCGCGTCCAGTGAGCGTGGCGCCGTGGGGAACAAGGGAACATCGTCGCGCAACCGCTGCGGTGCAACCCGTTGCAGGTGGCCAACGCGCATCGCGTGCGCGGCTTCCAGACTCCGCATCGCCGCGGCGGCGTCTCCCATCCCGTCCGCGAGAGCGGCGAGGGTGAAGTAGTGGTCGGCATCCATGTCGTTCCTGGGCCCATTCTGCTCCAGCAGAATGCGGGCGGCTTGCGGATTCCCAGCCCGGCGCAGCAGCGTGGCCTGCAGGTGCGCAAGTTCGTTCCGTGCGGCGGCATCACCCTCCGGAATCTGGTCCTGCAACTCGGTGACCAGCGCACGTGCATCCGTCAGGCGGTTGACCCGTTCATACATTTCCGCCAGAAGTTGCCTGGCCGCCAGGAAATCCGGGGCGCGCCGCAGCAGATCTTCGAGCACCGTGATCGCCTCGGTCGTCCACTCGGTGCGATACATCACGTCGGCGAGGTCGAACTGCTGCTGGTCCGGCAACGGCAACCACTCCCGCCATTCCCTGATCAGGTCCCGTGCGCGAAGATCCCCGCAGTCGGCGAGCGTGCGGCCCGCGTAGATCCGCACCAGCACTGAACGCGGCTGCAACACGTGCGCCTTCAACAACAGTTCGCGGGCTTCCCGGTAGTCGCCGCACTGGAGGCGCAGCCATCCCAGTCGCAGCAGCGCGTCGGCGTCGTCGGGCATCACTTCGAGCCGATCCCGGAGCTGTGTTTCAGTCACGAGTGCGGCTTGCTCATACGTATTCATCGGCCGATCACACCTTCGATATGCATTGCCACGCTGGGGCGTGGAGATCGGGGCAGCATGACCGCATTCGCGGTTTGAATGCAAGCGTCGACCGGCCGGCTGGACGCCATGGAAGTATTGCTCGAAACGCCCACCGGACCGCCGCGGCCGAGCCCGTACAATGGAGTTGTGCGTGCAATGCGCGCGCATTCGACGCACAAATTCCAGGTTGCAGGGTGATCAATGGCGGAAACTTCGAGCGAGCTGTGGCAGCGGGTGATGCAGCTCACGGCCTCCAACCAGGTAGCGACCGCGCAGACCATCCTCGAGGACATGCTGGCTCGCGACCCGGGCGACATTGCCGCACGTTTGTATCTTGCGGGATTGCTCGGCGCGGAGGATCACCAGCGCGCGGCGGTGGCCCAGACTCTCGAAGCCGCCCGCTTCACCCCGCGCGATCCGCGACTGCTGGGAGATATGGTCGCGGCGCTGATCTGGGTGGGCGAACTGGTCGCGGCGCGTCAGCTCCTGGATTCCCCTTTGATCCAATCGAGCACCGCTCCAGCGGTCCTGATGCGTGCCGCCGGCCAGCGCCAGGCGATCGGCGACAATGCCCTGGCCCTGGAACTGATGCAGCGCGCCGGGAACCACGGCGCTGCCGGCCCGGGATTCCTGTTCCACCATGCTGTGCAGCTGGGTTTCAGCGGCCGGCTTGAGGAAGCCCGCGCCGGACTGGAAGCGTGCATCCGGCTCGAACCTCCCGTGGGCGGGGCATTCGTGGAACTGGCACGGATGGGGCACCTCACGCCGGAACACAATCATGTGGACCGCATCGTCGCGGCGATGGGCCGCGTTGCGCCGGGTGGTTTCGACCATGCCGCGCTTGAATTCGCCTTGTTTCAGGAACTGCATGACCTGCAGCGTCACCCCGAAGCCTGGGCGGCCTTGTCGCGCGGCAACGCCATCATGCGCGACCATTTCCCGCACGATCCAGCGCGCGAAGCCGCCCTTTTCGCCGCCATCATCCGCCTGACCACGGCGAACTTCGTGCGCCCGCAGACGAACACCACCGGCAATGGACCGCAGCCCATTTTTGTCCTCGGACTGCCTCGGTCGGGAACTACGCTGCTCGAGCGTCTGCTCGGCAACCATTCGCACATCGCGTCGGCCGGGGAACTCGGCGACTTTCCGCGCTCGCTGTTCCTTGTTTCGGATCATCTGCCGCGGGGCATGTTCGACGAGACGACGCTTGCCCGCCTGCCCGGACTGGACTGGGCGCAGGTGGGCCAGACCTATTTGACGCAAACGCGATGGCGGGCAGGCGGGAAACGGTTTTTCGTCGACAAGCTGCCGCGCAACTGGATGGTCGCCGGACTGATTCACATGGCACTCCCGTCCGCGAAGATCCTGCACGTCGTGCGTGATCCGATGGACGTGTGCTTCTCCAACTGGCGCGCCTTCTTCGGCCGCGGCAACGAATACGCGTATGCCTACGACCTGGATGCCTTGGCGTCGCACCACGCGCAGTACCGGGCCCTGATGGCCCATTGGCACATCGTCGCCCCCGGGCGAATCCACGACGTCGATTACGAATCACTGGTGCATCGCCCGGAAGCCACGCTGAGCGGGATTCTGGCGTTCTGTGGCCTGGAATACGAAGAAGGCTGCACGGACCCGACCCGCAACACATCGCCCAGCGCGACGCTCAGCATGTCGCAGGTGCGGCAGGGTATCCGCACCGATACCGCGGCGGCGTGGAGGCCGTA
>DASSNC010000051.1:0-6387 GCA_035688305.1 Rhodanobacteraceae bacterium | reverse complement strand
CCCAGGCGGCGAACTTAACGCGTTAGCTTCGACACTGAGTACCGTAATGTACCCAACATCCAGTTCGCATCGTTTAGGGCGTGGACTACCAGGGTATCTAATCCTGTTTGCTCCCCACGCTTTCGTGCATGAGCGTCAGTATTGGTCCAGAAGGCCGCCTTCGCCACTGGTGTTCCTCCCGATCTCTACGCATTTCACTGCTACACCGGGAATTCCACCTTCCTCTACCATACTCCAGCTTGCCAGTATCCATTGCAATTCCCAAGTTGAGCTCGGGGATTTCACAACAGACTTAACAAACCGCCTGCGCACGCTTTACGCCCAGTAATTCCGATTAACGCTTGCACCCTCCGTATTACCGCGGCTGCTGGCACGGAGTTAGCCGGTGCTTATTCCTCAGGTACCGTCAGACTACACGGGTATTAACCGTGCAGATTTCGTTCCTGATAAAAGTGCTTTACAACCCGAAGGCCTTCTTCACACACGCGGCATTGCTGGATCAGGCTTTCGCCCATTGTCCAATATTCCCCACTGCTGCCTCCCGTAGGAGTTTGGGCCGTGTCTCAGTCCCAATGTGGCTGATCATCCTCTCAGACCAGCTACGGATCGTCGCCTTGGTGGGCCGTTACCCCGCCAACAAGCTAATCCGACATCGGCTCATCCAATCGCGCAAGGTCCGAAGATCCCCTGCTTTCACCCGAAGGTCGTATGCGGTATTAGCGCAAGTTTCCCTGCGTTGTCCCCCACGATTGGGCAGATTCCGATGTGTTCCTCACCCGTCCGCCACTCGCCATCAAGGTGTATTGCTACACCTCATGCTGCCGTTCGACTTGCATGTGTTAGGCATGCCGCCAGCGTTCAATCTGAGCCAGGATCAAACTCTTCACTTGAAGTTACCGACAACCCGAAGGCTGTCTATCTTGAGGAGAGTCCGAAACCTGAACTGCAATTCAAAGCTGAATTACTATAGTTCAAAGGTTTGGACGTCTTGCATCGATGAACGTTCGTCCATCCGCAAGCCGCCCACACAAGTCACCTGTGCACACTGTCAAGGAACCGTTTCGGTGCGTCGCCTTTCGGCTTCGCGTCGCGTGACGTTTCGTCTCGCAAGCCGCCCATTGTAGCGATCAATCCGGGGCTGTCAACAACTTTCGATGAAAATTTTTGCAGCCCGGATGACCCCCGAACGACGTCCTGCGTCACGCGGGCCGACAAGGATAGCGTGATCATTTCACGTTTGGAAGAGGCATCGATGAAATGGCGTTAGACTGCGGCTTTCCGCCACAACCGCGACGCCGATGCGCAAAATTTCATCGCTCTGTTTGACGGCCCTGGCCGCGACGTTGCTGTGTTCCGGCTGCAACCGCACGCGACCGGCATCACCGGACGCCATCAGCGTGACGTTGGCGGGCCATCGCTTCAGTGTTGAAGTTGCCGAAACGCCTGCCGAACAAGAGCACGGGCTGATGGATCGCACATCCATGCCAGCCGATCACGGCATGCTGTTCGTGTTCGGCCAGGACGCGCCGCTTACGTTCTGGATGAAGGACACGCTGATCCCACTGGACATGCTGTTCTTCGACAGCCAATTCCGGCTGGTGGCCATCCAGGCGAACGCACAACCGTGCAAGTCCACCCCGTGCCGGCTGTATCCCAGCGGGGTTCCCGCGCGTTACGTGCTGGAACTCAATGCCGGGACGGCAGCGCGGATAGGCGCGCGCCAGGGCAACGTGATCGCGATTTCGGGGCTGTCGGCGCGTACCCAGTGAAACACCCCATCCGCGTCGCGCACGCACTCGCAACTGCGCGGCAGCGGCACCAGACGTGCTGGCGGTTCGCAGTCGAGCCAGCAATCATCGAACGGCACGAATTCCTGCACGAGCGTCTCCTTGCATGGACCACGATCCTATCCCAGCATGCGCACATGCAATGAACGTGGCCCAAATCGGGCAAGGAAATGGCGCGGCAACTGATACGCCGAACGTTGGAAACGGTTCAGGCAAACTCAGGCGACTTCGACCATCTCGAAATCATCCTTGGTGACGCCGCAGTCGGGACAGGTCCAGGTGTCGGGGATGTCTTCCCAGCGCGTGCCGGGCTCGATGCCCTCTTCGGGCAGGCCGGCTTCCTCGTCATAGATGAAGCCGCATACGACGCACATGAACTGGCGGTAGACGACGACGGACTCTGCTGTAGCACTCATGATAGGCGTGACGCGATGGACGATAAGCCGTATTGTCGCAAGTTGTGCGTCCGCATGAAAGCCAACCCTTGACCTGCGTCAATCCACCCCTGCCCTCAGCCGGCCTGTATGCGATCACGAGTGGCCCGCGCCACGACCTGCTTGCAGCCGCACGCGCTGCGCTGGAAGGCGGCGCGACGATGCTGCAGTACCGCGACAAGACCCACGATCAAGCGCGGCGACTTGGCGAAGCGCGTGGCCTCGCTGCCCTGTGTGGTGAATTCGGGGTGCCGCTGATCATCAATGATGACGTGGCGTTGGCGCTGGCCAGCGGCGCGCAAGGTGTGCACCTCGGCGAAGACGATGCCGGCATCGCGGCCGCCCGCAGCGCGCTCGGTTCCTCGGCGATCGTCGGCGTGTCCTGCTACGACTCGTTGCAGCGCGCCGCGGACGCAGCCGCTGCAGGCGCGGACTACCTCGCTTTCGGCGCGTTCTTCCCGACCTCGACCAAGGCGGTGACCCGTCGCGCGACGCCAGCCCTGCTGCGCGCAGCGAAGGTTCATGGCCTGCCGCTGGTGGCAATCGGCGGCATTACGCCCGAGAATGGTGGGCCGCTGATCCACGCCGGCGCAAACTTCCTCGCTGCGATTTCCGGCGTGTTCGGAGCGGCCGACATCCGCGCTGTTGCGCGCCGATATGCAGCGATTTTTACCACGGATTGACACGGATCAACACGGATAAGAGCGGTACGGCCTTTGCTTGATCCGTGCGCATCCGTGCAAATCCGTGGTAACGCCTTTATTGGGACGCGAGACGATCCATGCCGACCAATCACGAACTGTTCCAGCGCGCACTGAACGTCCTGCCCGGCGGGGTGGATTCGCCGGTGCGCGCCTTCAAATCCGTTGGCGGCGAGCCGTTCATCACCGCGCGCGCCGATGGCGCGTACCTGTGGGATGTCGACGGCAAGCGCTACATCGACTACGTCGGGTCGTGGGGACCGATGATCGCCGGCCACAATCATCCGCACGTGCGCGAGGCCGTGGAACGCGCGGTGCGCGATGGCTTGTCCTTCGGTACGCCGTGCGCCGCGGAAGCCCAGCTGGCGGAAGCGGTGTCGGCATTGGTGCCGTCGATCGAAATGCTGCGCTTCGTCAACTCGGGCACCGAGGCGACGATGTCGGCCTTGCGGCTGGCGCGCGGCGCCACCGGGCGCGAGCGCTTCGTGAAATTCGAGGGCTGCTACCACGGCCACGGCGATTCGTTCCTGGTGAAAGCCGGCTCCGGCGCACTGACGCTGGGCGTACCCGATTCACCCGGCGTGCCCAAGGCACTCGCCGACCTCACCATCACCCTGCCCTACAACGACAGCGACGCCGCGCGTGCGCTGTTCGACGAGATGGGCAAAACGCTTGCCTGCGTGATCGTCGAGCCGGTGGCCGGCAACATGAACTGCGTGCCGCCGCGGCGGGGCTTCCTGCAGACCCTGCGCGAGCTGTGCACGCGCGATGGCGCGTTGTTGATCTTCGATGAGGTGATGACGGGCTTTCGCGTCGCCCTGGGCGGTGCGCAGCAACTCTACGGCATCACGCCCGACCTCACCACGCTCGGCAAGATCATCGGTGGCGGCATGCCGGTCGGCGCCTACGGTGGTCGCCGCGAGCTGATGCAACAAGTTGCGCCAGTCGGGCCGATCTATCAGGCCGGCACGCTGTCAGGAAACCCCGTTGCGATGGCGGCCGGTCTGGCGATGCTGGATCTGGTGAGTGAACCCGGGTTCCACGATCAACTCGCGCGCAAGACCCGCATGCTCACCGACGGCATGCTTGCCGCGGCGCGCGCTGCAGACGTGCCGTTTGCGGTCAACCAAGTCGGCGGCATGTTCGGGTTGTTCTTCAGCGACGGGCCCGTCGAGAGCTTCGCCGCGGCGACCGCGTGCGACAAAGACGCTTTCCGGCGCTTCTTCCACGCCATGCTGGAACGCGGCGTGTATCTCGCACCCAGCCCGTTCGAGGCCGGCTTCATGTCGATGGCGCATGGCGACGACGTGATCACCGCGACGCTGGAAGCAGCACGTGCCGGGTTTGCGGCAGCCGGCCGCTGAAACCGGGGTCACTGAAACTGAAACCGGGGTCAGAGTCGACTTTTGTCCCAATCGCCACGCTACGCCGGCGTCCAGGCCCCAAAAGTCGACTCTGACCCCGGTTTTGGTCCAACCTACCAGGTACCGGTGTTGGCCATGGACAGCCATGGTTCCGCCGGCGGCAGCGCGTCGCCTTTCTGCAGCAATTCGATCGAAATGAGATCTGGCGAGCGCACGAACGCCATGTGGCCATCACGCGGCGGGCGGTTGATGGTGACGCCCATCCCCTGCAGGTGCGCGCAGGTGACGTAGATGTCGTCGACGCGGAACGCGAGGTGGCCGAAGTTGCGCGCTGAACCGTAGTCTTCCCCGGAACCCCAGTTGTACGTCAGTTCGATTTCCGACTCCGGGCTGCCCGGCGCCGACAGGAACACCAGCGTGAACTTGCCCGCAGGCACTTCCTTGCGTCGGACCTCGCGCAATCCAAGCCCGTCGCAATAGAACCGCAGTGATGCGTCCAGGTCGCGCACCCGCACCATGCTGTGCAGATATTGCATGCTTCGAACCTCGCCTTCCGCCACGTGCCGCAACAGCGGACGTTCGGCTATCGTGCACATGTTCAACCACTGGATGCAAGTCGGGAGACAAGCAGGCCATGCACAAGTTCGACACGTTGGCGGTCCATGCGGGCGCAGAGCCCGACCCCGCAACCGGTGCGGTGGCGCCCCCCATCCAGGTCTCGACCACGTATGTGCACGAGCTTGCCGGCAAGCCCAACACATACAGTTATCAGCGCGACGATCATCCCAACCAGCACCGGCTCGAAACCGCGCTGGCCGCGCTGGAAGACGGCGAGCGTGCACTCGCGTTCGCTTCCGGCATCGCCGCTGTCGCCGCGGTGCTGGACACCCTGCAGCGCGGCCAGCGCGTCGTGGTACCGGAAGACTGCTACGTCGGCACGCGCGGGTACGTGACGGAAGTGTTGCCTGAACGCGGCGTCGAGGCGGTCACCGTCGACATCACCGATCTCGACGCCGTGCGCGTTGCCTGCAGCGGTGGAGCGGCCCTGCTGTGGGCAGAATCACCTTCCAACCCTCGCCTGCGGATCAGCGACCTCGCCGAACTGGCGAAGATCGCACACGCACACGGTGCACGCCTCGTGTGTGACAACACCTTCGCGACCCCCGTACTGCAACGCCCACTGACACTCGGCGCGGACGTGGTGATGCATTCGACCACGAAGTATTTCGGTGGCCATAGTGATGTGCTCGGCGGCGCGCTGGTGTTTGCACACGACGACGACTTCGCCAAGCGGATCGCAAGCCGGCGCCTGTTGACCGGCGCGATCCTGGCACCGTTCAGCGCCTGGCTGACCTTGCGCGGCTGCCGCTCGCTGCCGGCGCGGATGGGCGTGCACTGCGCGAATGCGCGCAAGGTCGCGGCGTTCCTCGCAACCCATCCCGCGCTCGAGCGCGTCAACTACCCCGGCCTGCCCAACCATCCGGGGCACGCCATCGCAGCGCGCCAGATGCGTGATTTCGGCGCGATGCTGAGCGTCGAGTTGCGTGGCGGCTACGACGCCGCCTTCGCGTTCGCACGGCGTACGAATATTTTCACCAATGCCACCTCGCTCGGCGGCTGCGAGTCGTTGATCGAGCACCGCGCGTCGGCCGAAGGCGCGCACAGCCAGTCGCCGCCGGGATTGGTGCGCTTGTCGGTAGGACTGGAAGATGCCGAGGACCTGATCGCCGATCTGGATGCCGCGCTGACCTGAACGGCCTGCCGGCGGGAGGCAAGTCGCTGCGATCGTTCACGCGAACTTGCCCGGATCAAGCGCATGGCGAGCAACCCCGACGGCAGTGCCGCGGCGTCGAGCGTCAGCCGATATTTCCGGCACAGCGAGACATGGGAGATACCCAGACGGCGAGCACACTCGCGCGTGTTGTAACCACGGCTGCGCGCCATGCACCAGCCATGCTATTCAGGGGTCTTGCGGCCAATCCGGAAGCGGCACGCGGGCGCGCCGTGCAACATGCACTGGGTGCGTTGCACCGGGCGCCCCGTGGCGGCGCTCATGAACGCGATATCGAACCGGCACACGTCGGGATGCGTCTTTGCCAGG
>DASSNC010000037.1:0-14250 GCA_035688305.1 Rhodanobacteraceae bacterium | reverse complement strand
ACCCCGTTGCGGCCGCAACCAGCCTGCGCCAAACCACGTAACCGTTCCTTTTCATCGCCACGGCGTTTTTCTGTCAAAATTCCTGCATCGGACCTGCAGCGAGTCGAGAACCGTGCCTGTGCAGGAACCAGCGATCTATCGCTTCGCCGACGGCGAACTGGATGTCCGCGAGCGACGCCTGCAAGTGCGTGGGCAATCCGTCACGTTGACCCCGAAGGTATTCGACACGCTGGTGCTGCTGGTCGAACGTGCCGGACACGTCGTCAGCAAGGACGCGTTGATGACCGCGCTGTGGCCGCGCGGCGACGTACGCGAATCCAACCTGGCCGAGCACATCGGGCGGATCCGGCGTGCGTTGGGCGACGACGCGGACGCGAGCCGGTTCATCGAAACGCTGCCGGATATGGGCTACCGGTTCATCGCGCCGGTGCAGAAATTCACGGACGCGGATCCACCGCCCAGGCCCGCCGACGCTGCGCCGGCCGCGACGCCGAACGCGAGCGAGCCGGTGGCATCCGGCAACGACGCGGCCGCGAATGAAAGGCGCCGCGTCGCCAGCCGCAACGCCGAACGCCGGCGCGCCGCGCAGGAACCAACGGCGCCCGGCGGTTCCGGCAAGACGCACCAACACGTGCCTTCGATCCGCCTCGGCGACCAGCTGCGCTTGCTCGGGATTGCCGCGGTCCTGCTGGCATTGCTGGGTGGGGAATTCTGGTGGAATCGTTCGCCTTCACCCGCGCCACCGGCTTACGTTGCCGACACCGGCGCGGTCGCAATCGTCGACTTCAACAACCTGTCCGGCGACGCCAGGGATGCCTGGCTCGCTCCGGCACTCGAACCGATGCTGGCCACCGAAGTGGCGGCCAACGGCAAGCTGCATGTGGTGCCCGGGGAATTGGTGCGCGCGGCGCGCAGCGACCTGCCGGCACCACGCGCGGGCGGCTATGCGCAGGCGAACCTTGCGGCCCTGCAACAGCGGCTCGGCGCGCACTACGTGGTGAGCGGCGGTTACCTCGTTTCCGGCAACGCGGACACGCCGCAACTGCGCGTGGACATCACCGTGCAGGATGCCGGCAAGGATTCGACCATCGCCTCGCTGTCACGCACGGGACCGGTGAACAGCCTGCCGGCCATGGTGGCCGGCCTGGGTGCCGAACTGCGCAAGGACTTCGGCGAAGCACCCGCCAGCGCGGCCACGCTGAAGCAACTCGCCGCGGCACAACCACCCAGCACGGAAGTCGCGCGCCACATGGGCCTGGCGCTGCAGGCGCTCGGGCAATACGAGGCGGCGCGCGCCCGCGACGAACTTTTGCAGGCGGTCGCAAAGGCGCCGGGCTACGCGCCGGCCTACCTGGCCCTGTCGCGCGCATGGTCGATGCTGGGCTACCGCGCGAAGGCGATCGCAGCGGTACAACAAGCCGCGCAACACGCCACCGGTCTTCCACGCGAACAGCAGTTGCAGATCAGCGCGCAGCAGGCGGCGCTGGATGGCGACGCCGGCAAGGTGATCGAACTGCGCAGCGATCTCGTGCAACTGCGTCCCGGCAATCCCGAATACCGGTTGCGCTGGATCAATACGCTGATCGTGGCGGCACGCTACGACGCCGCGACAAGGGCATTGGCGCAGGCCCGCGCGCTGCCGGCGTTCGCGGGCGATCCGCGCCTGGAACTGGCCACCGCCAAACTCGCGGCGCAGCGCGACGACTCCGCCGCCGCACTGCTGCATGCGCGTGAAGCGCTGGTGCAAGCGCGCACGCGCGGAGCACCCGGCCTCGTCGCCGAAGCGCAATTGCAACTGGGTATCGCGCTGGGCAGCGACGCCAAAGCCGAACCGTTGTTGCGCGACGCCATCGCCGGCTACCACCACCTCGGCAATCCGCATGGCGAGGCGCAGGCGTGGCAAAACCTCGGCAACCTGCAAGGCTGGCTCGACCAGCCAACCGCCGGGCGCGAAAGCTACCAGCACGCGCTGACGCTCTACCGCGCTATCGGCGACCTCGGCGGCGAGTCGGAGATCTACGACAAGCTGTCCAGCGCAGCGTGGCAAACCGGCGACCGTGACGGCGCCGCGGCTGCCCTGAAGCAGGCGCTGGCGATCGCGCGCGAAACCGGCGACCTGGCGCATCAGGCGTGGACGCTCACCGGCCTCGCCACGGTGATCTCCGATGAGTCCGCCAGCGATGAAGCCGCGGGCATGTATCGCGAGGCGATCCAGTTGGACCAGCAGGCTGGCGAGGACGCGCATCTTGCCTTCGCGCAAGCGAGCTATGCCGACCTGCTGCGGATGCGCGGCCAGCTCGATCAGGCCGAGGCCGCCTGCAAGCAGGCGCAGGCGACCGAAGCGAAACTTGCGGCCGCCGACCGCAAACTCACCGCCGACTTCGTGTGCGCGCAGATTGCGCTGGATCGCGGCGACAGCACGGCCGCCGACGCCGTGCTGCGGAACATCGTCACGCGGGCGCTCGCCAGCAAGGACGGTTTCGATGCGGCCAACGCGCGCAGCGTGCTGGGCCAGATCGCGATGGGCCGCGGGCAGTGGGTCGAGGCGCGCGCGTCACTGCAACAAGCCCTGCAGGGTTGGACCGCGCTGAAGGAAACCCCGGGAGAGGCCACGTCCGCGGCCTTGCTGGCCCTGTGCGCAGAGGCGCTGCACGACCGCACGGGGCGCGAGCAGTTGGCCGCGCAGGCACGCGGCTTGCGGTCGGGCGTCACCGCGCGTGCGGAAGTGTTCGAGCTGGATGTGGCGCTGGCCGAACTGCAAGGCCTCACCGGCCAGCGCGAGCCGTCACTCGCTGAACTGCACAAGCTTGCCGCCGATGCCAGCCAACGCCAATGGCCGGGGCTCGCGTTCGAGGCGCGGCTGGCCGGGCTGCGCGTGCTCGAACACGGCGACAACCCCGCCGCCGCCAGGTCCGCGCGCGCCACGCTGCTGACGGACGCGCGGCATGCCGGGTTTGGCTGGGTGGCGCAACGAGCCGCAGGTCCCACGACGGCGTCGAAACACGCGACCCGGCACTGAACTGCAAGCGATGAACGTGCATTGCATTGACACGCGTCAGGCGCGCGCTCGCGCACGTACGAGATAATTGCAGGGATAACCACAGGCCGGACCCGCCCCATGACCGACACATCCACCCCCGCCCGCGTGCCGACACCCTGGCCCGCGATCGCCACCACCGCGCTGCGCGTCGCCTTCGGCATCATCTGGGCAGTCGGCGCGCTGCTCACCTTCACGCCCGACTTCGCCGCGCACTACGTCGGCTACCTGCACAACGCAGCGGCCGGGCAGCCCGGCTGGTCGGCGTGGTGGTTTTCGATGTGGATCGGGCTGGTCACGCCACACGCCACCTTGTTCATCTGGGCCACGCGCATTGTCGAGAGCGTGATCGCGCTGGCGCTGATCTTCGGAATCGGGCGCCGTACCCTGTATGCACTGGGCGCGCTGTTCAGCCTGCTGGTCTGGAGCACGGCGGAAGGTTTCGGCGGCCCCTACACCGTCGGCGCTACCAACATGGGCACCGCCATCAGCTACGTGCTGATCTTCATCGCCTTGATCGGCCTCGACTATCGCGCCGGCTTCATTCCCTACAGCCTCGACTACGTGCTGGAACGCAAGTGGTCGTGGTGGCGCCGGGTCACTGCATGGCAACGCGGACCGGCCCCCGAGCGCGCACGGGCGGTGCTGTCGTGGAAGGTACAGGCCACGGCGATCGCCGGGATCGCGCTGCTGCTGGTGTTGCTGCTGCTCGGCCTGCACAGCGCGTTCAACGTGAAGTCGCCCTCGCCCACCGCGGCAGCGGCCGCGGTCTCGCCGCTGGCGTTGGCATCGCAAGCGCCGATCGACGCCACCCGCGACGCGCGCCTGCCGCCGCTGATCGGCACCGGTGACAGCGTCGATGTGCACCTGGTCGCCTCCGACGACAAGGTTTCGATCGCCAGCGGCGTCGACTACGACGCCTGGACGTTTGGTGGCACCGTGCCCGGACCGATCATCCACGTGCGCCAGGGCCAGAAGGTCAACGTGACCTTCACCAACAAGGGCATGATGGACCACTCGATTGATTTCCACGCCGCGATCACGCCGCCCAGCAAGGACTACATCGAAGTGAAGCCGGGCAAGTCGATCGAGTTCTCGTTCATCGCCAATACGCCCGGCGTGTTCATCTACCACTGCGGCACGCCGCCGGTGTTGCTGCACATGGCCAATGGCATGTACGGCGCACTGGTGGTGGATCCGGCCACGCCCCTGCCGCCGGCCGCGGAAAGCTACGTGATCGTGCAGGGCGAGTGGTACACGCGGCAGATCTCCGGCCACCTGATGGGCCCCGATTTCGAGAAGATGCAAGAGGTGCGCCCGGACGAAGTGGCCTTCAACGGCGCCGCCTTCCAGTACCGCGACCATCCGTTGCCGGTGACTGCCGGCAAGCGCGTGCGGATTTATTTCGTCAACGCCGGTCCCAGCCTGTGGAGCGCGTTCCACGTGATCGGCGCGATCTTCGACAAGGTTTATCCCGACGCTGACGCGGCGCACGCGCTCTCCGGCGTGTCGACCTACACGGTCGGTCCCGGCGAAGGCGTGGTGTTCGATCTCGTGATCCCCGAACCTGGCAAGTATCCGTTCGTCGACCACGCGATGGCGCACATGAGCGTCGGCGCGCAGGGCATCTTCGCCGTGCATGCGCCGGGCGAAACTGGCACACCCGCCGTGGTGAACGCACCACCGCCGGCGGCTTCCGCGCCGCCGGTCGCGGCGCCGCCGCCCGCCGTCGCCGCGGCACCCAGCGGCCCGTACAAGTTCGATGCCGCGAAGGGTGCGCAGCTGTACGCCGCCAACTGCGCGGCCTGCCACCAGGCAACCGGCACCGGCCTGCCCGGCGCGTTCCCGCCACTCAAGGACGATCCGGTCGTCAACAACCCGGATCCGAAGGAGCAACTCAGCACGATCCTCGATGGCGCGCATGGCCGCAACATCGGCGGCACCGTGTATCCGAGTGCGATGCCGCCGTTTGGCAGCATGTTGAATGACGCCGACATCGCCGACATCGCCAACCACGAGCGCACTTCGTGGGGCAACCACGGCAAGCCGGTCACGGCGGACGATGTGAAGGCGCTGCGTGCGGCGGCTGCGCCAGAACACTGACGCGTCACCGGCACACGGCTTCAGGCGGACAGCAACTCGCGGCTGCGTGCGGCGCTGGCACGCGCCGCGACGCGTTCGAACCACGGCCCGATCCGGGGCAGCGAACGGTCGAACGGTTGCCCGACGGAATCGCCGAAGTCGAGCCACACGTACAGCCAGATGTCGGCGGCGCTGAAGCGTTCGCCGCACAGGTACGGGCCATCACCAAAGATGCCGTCGAGCCAGTGCAGCCGATCCTGGGCCACCGCCTTCATGCCGTTGGCCGCTTCCGGCAACACCGGAATGCGCGGCTGGAAGCGGGCAAGTCCCTCGGCGTAGTGGTATGCGTGGTGGATGAACTCGGTGATGTTCAGTTCCACGCGCCGCCACCACATCCGCGTTTGCGCGCGCTGAGCCGGCGTCGCACCGATCAGCGGCGGCTCCGGATGCAGATCCTCCAGGTATTCGGCGATCGCGACCGCCTCGGCAAGCGTACTGCCGTCATCGCAGCGCAACGCCGGCGTCTGCCCGGCCGGATTGATGGCAAGGAACGCCGCCTCGCGGTTTTCTCCCGCGAACACGTCGACGGTCATTGCCGGAATCGAAAGGCCCTTTTCCAGCACGAACATCCGCAGGCAACGCGGCGCGGGACTTTTCGCGTCATGGATCAGCATGCTTCGACTCCATTCCACAACCGGCTGCTCTCTGCAGTCCACAAGATGAATTCAAGCCGACCGTGCGCGGCGCGCCATGATCCTTGTCATGAGATGACCACCCCGCCGGAGCGAAAGTAGCGTGGTCCCACAAATCAGGAGACTTCCATGCTGTTTCGATTGTTCGCGGTGGCCGTGCTCGGCCTTATCTCCACGCCGCTCTGGGCGGCCAACTGCAGCGCCACCGTTGAAGCCAACGATGCCATGCAATTCAACGTCAAGAATGTCAACGTGCCGCAGTCGTGCAAGACCTTCACCGTAACCTTGAAGCATACCGGCAAGCTGGCCCGCAACGTGATGGGCCACGATTTCGTGCTGACCAGTGCGGCCGACAAGGCCGGCGTCGATGCCGACGGCGCCAAGGCCGGCCTCGACCACGACTACATCAAACCCGGCGACACACGGGTGATTGCGCACACCAAGGTCATCGGTGGCGGTGAAACCGCATCGGTCGCGTTCAAGCCTGCGCTGTTGAAGACGGGCACGCCCTACGTGTTCTTCTGCTCATTCCCCGGGCATTCATTCGTGATGCACGGCACCGTTACGCTGACCAAGTGAACACGTTGCTGCCGTGCGCCGGGCCTGCAGCGCCGTCGCACGGCCTTTTCGCGACACCTTGGTTCTCTTGGCGGATGCACGCGTAAGCTCGCGCCATGCCTGCTCGCACATCCCGCAAGATCCTGCCGCGTTCCTTTTACCGGCGCGACTCGCGCGTGGTTGCGGTCGAGCTCCTGAACAAGATCCTGGTCGGTGCCGACGGGCGCAGCGGCCGCATCGTCGAAACCGAAGCGTATTGCGGCACGCTGGACCCTGCGGCACACACCTTCCGGGGCAAGACCCGGCGCAACGCCACCATGTTCGGGCCACCCGGCCACCTCTACGTGTATTTCACCTACGGCATGCACTGGTGCTGCAATGCCGTGTGCGGCGAGGAGGACGAGGGCATCGGCGTGCTGTTGCGTGCGCTGGCGCCGTTGACCGGCCTCGACGCGATGCGCGCCGCGCGCGCGAAGGCACACCGCGACCGGGACTTGTGCAGCGGTCCGGCCCGCCTGACCCAGGCGCTCGGCATCACCGGCGCGCACGACGGCATCGACATCGTCACCGGCACCGGTGGCTTTCGCATCATCGACGACGGTACGCTTCCACCGCACGAACGGGTGGCGACGGCACGCGTCGGGATCCGGCACGCAGCCGACGAACCGTGGCGCTGGTACGTACCCGGCGACCCCAACGTGTCGCGCCGATGAATGTCGTAATGAGCGGCTCGGCCAGGCTCGACCCGCATGACCGGCACGCGGATGGTTCCGATCCTGCACGAGAGCTGCCTCGTGATTCTATGCGCCCTGACCTCAAACGACGTGACCATAATGCCGGCACCCGGCCCAGGCATGCCCCCGACACGGCAGCCCGCAACGCGACGTTTGTCTGGCAACGTCAGTGTGGCAGCGTGTGGCCTTCAACCGTTCGCCGGAGGCCTGTCGCTGCGGGGCTTGCGCGCCGTGTGGATGGCGACGATGCCGAGCGACAGGCGTTCGCAGGCCACGTCTTCGAAGCCTTGCTGGCGGATCTCCTCCGCCAGCGCTTCGGCCGTGGGAAATTCGCGGATGCCGTGCAACAGGTAGCGGTACGCCGACGCATCGCCGCCGGTCGCGAGCCAACCGAGCACCGGCATGCATACGGCCATGTACGCGAGGTACGCCCGATGCAGCGGCCGCCACGGGATGTTCGAGGCCTCCAGCACGATCAAGCGTCCACCGGGACGCAGGATGCGCAGCGCTTCGGCAAGCGCATGGCGCCGGTTGCAGATCTTGAGGCCCAGCGATATCGAGTACGCATCGAAACTGGCGTCGGTGATGGACGGCATCGCCTCGGCGTCGAGTTCGCGCAATTCGACTTGCGCACCCATGGCTGCGAAGCGGCGGCGTGCGAGTGCCAGCATGCGTGGACTGGTGTCGGATGCGACGATGGTTCGCGCTCCGGCCATCCCGTGCGTCAGCACCCGCGCAATGATGTCGCCCGTGCCCGTGGCGCCGTCCAGCAAGCGCGTCCATTCCTCGCTGGCGATGCGCCGCGCGACCCGGCGCTTCCAGAGTCGATGGATGCCAAAACTGAAGACGTCGCACAACAAACCGTAACGGCCGGCGATGCGGCCGAACACATCGTCATCACGCCATGCGAATTCCGCAGCATTGTCCTGCAAGGACTCATTGGACGAATTCATTGCGGCTGGCCCTGCGCCGCACTCATCACGTGGATGGCAACGGAACTCAGGACGCTTCGTGGTGGCTGTTGCGTTGGCGGTGGATCGATGCTCACGGCCGGATTCTAGCGCGCCGATCGGTCACGTTCGCCGATGCCGTCCCGGCGATTCCGATGCCTACCCGCGCTCGCGCTGCCATGCCTCGAAGCTGGTGATGCCGCACTCCATCGTCGGCACTTCGCCGATGTACGCGCGCAGCTCGGCGACTTCCGCACGCAGCGTGGCCACTTCTGCGCGCAGCGCAGCGAGCGCTTCTTCAAGATCGGGGGTTTGCTCCGGCACGTTCGCTCCGCGCACCGCTGGCTGCTGCAAATCGAGGTCAGTGCGGCCCGAACTCGCGGACCATCTGCGTCATCGTGCGGGCGACGCAGGCTGCGTCGCAACGCCCGGCGAGAAAGCCGGAGCCGCAACCCATCAATTCGGCCAGCACGTTCTGCAACGCCTGCGCCTCCGCGTCGCGCGGCTTGCCATTGCCACCCGCGGCACGTTCCTGCTCGGCGTAACTGCGCACCGCGGCGATCATGGCGTTGGCCATGTGCACCGCATCGACATCGCCGCGCAGAAAACCCGGGCCGACGCTGACCGCTTGCTCGACCGCCGCGCGCATGCGCCCGGCCTGGGTGGTCGCGCCTGCGTTCGCTTGCTGTTGATCCGTGACCGCATGGGTGGCCATGGCATGTCCTCTTGTGGGCCTTCGCGCGGGCGATTGTGGCCGCAACGGCAGGCGGCTGCGTTGCTTCAGGTCAAATGCCGGATCGTCGCATGATGCGTCCTTGCGCCACGCTCACCCCGCCGCCGGCAACCGGCCCTGCACGCTTGCGGCATCGAACGGCCCGGGCGCGGCGATCAGCTTGCGCGCGGCATCCACCTGGTCCCAGGTGTTCCACAGCAATACGCCGCGCACGCGCCCGGCGTCGAGGTAATACACCACACCTTCGCGGAAAGGCGTGACCCATTGTTCGACGGTTTCAAGGCGCGCATCCAGCGTGCCGACGGCTTCGTAGCCGAGTTCGAACAGGTCGGAATAGAAGAACGGCAGTTCGTCGTAGGGCGCATCTTCACCGGCCATGCACTTGCCGGCGCGCGCGCCCTGGGTGTTCGCGGCGTTCTCGTGCTCGACGCGCATGCGGCGGCCCAGGGCCGGCGCCGGGAACGCGGCCACGTCACCGGCGGCGTAGATGTCGGGATCGGAAGTCTGCAGGCGCGCGTTCACCACGATGCCGTTGTCGACCTCGAGGCCAGCGTCTTTCGCGAGTTGCACGTTGGGGATGATGCCGAGCCCGGCGACCACGCCATCGACGCCCAGCGTGCTGCCGTCCGAAAGCGTCAGCTGCTTCGCACTGCCGCCCGTCGCGGTGATGCCGGTACGCACGTCCACGCCCTTTTCGCGGTAATACGCAGTCACCGCCTCGGCCAGTGCCTCCGGGTAGGCGCGCGCGCAGATGCCATCCTCCGGGAACAACATGGTTACCTTGCAGCCATTCATCGACAACGCAGCTGCAATCTCGCTGCCGATGAAGCCACCGCCGATCACCGCGAAGTGCGTGCCGGGTTTGGCCGCGGCGCGCAGGCGCCGGTAATCCCCGACGGTACGGTAGTAGATGAAATCGTCGCCGCCAAAAGGAAGCCTGCGTGGTGCGCCGCCGGTCGCGATCAGCAGCTTGCCGTAATGCCAGGTATCGCCCGCATCATCGGTGACGACATGCGCGGCGCGGTCGAGCTTCACCGCACTGCGCTTCAGCGTAACCTCGGCGCGTGCCTTGTCGATCGGGCGCCAGACCTCGCTTTCCTTGCCGTCCTTCCACAGCTTTTTGCTGAGCGGCGGGCGGTCGTACGGTGGATCGGCTTCGGCGCCGAGCATGCCGATGGTGGCGTTCGCATCGGCCTCGCGCAGCGCCTGCACCGCAGCTTCGCCGGCCATGCCGGCGCCAATGATCAGGTAGTCGTGGCTGTGTCGCATGCTGGCGTCCTCGTGGAATCGCGGGGTGTCCGTCGAGCATACTCGTTGCTGCGCGCCAATCACAGCGAGGGGTGTGGAATCCTTGCGGGCCGCAGTGTCGTTGCGCAAGATCGCTGGCGTGCCCGCGAAGCGATCACGATCACGCGTGATCGGTACCTACTGCCGGGTATCGCGCAGGTTCGCGGGCGTGGCCGCGAAGCCGGGTGTCGCGCGCCAGGGATTGATGTCGATGCCGCCGCGGCGCAGGAAGCGTGCGTACACCATGAGTTCCAGCGGCGCGCAATGATTTCGCACGTCCATGAAGATGCGCTCGACGCAGGCTTCGTGGAAATCCGGATGCTCGCGGAACGACACGAGGTAGCGCAGCAACCCGTCGCGTTCAATCGGCAGGCCGCGATAGCGCACCTGCACGCTGGCCCAGTCGGGTTGCCCGGTGACCGGGCAGCGCGAGCGAAACAGTCGCGTCGTCAGCGACTCCTCCACCATGCGTGCGTGCGGCCGGGTGCGCAGGCGGGCTGGATCGGGTGAGTCGTATTGCGCGAATTCGAGCGCGGCCGCGTCGATGGATTCGCCCGCGAAGTCGGCGATGCGCAAGCGGTCGAAGCGGGCGGGCTCGAGCAACTCGACGGAGACCTCGACACCCACGCACACCGAGACATCCCGCGCGACGCGCACGCGCACGGCATGCGCGTCGTCGAAGCGTGTCATCGCATAGCCGCCGAGGTACAGCTTCAGCGACTTCGATTCGACGATATTCGGCGAGTCGCACGGCACCCGAAGCTCGGCCACCGCCACGCACGGTTTGCCGTGCGCATCCAGCCACGACAGTTCCCAGGCGTTCCAGATGTCCGCGCCGGCGAACGGCAATTCGTTCTCCGCGATGCCGAGCGGCTGACGCGCCTGCGCGCGCGCAACCGGGAACAGCACCGCCGGATCGACGCTGGCCGGATATTCGGCTGTACGACCAAGCGGGATGCTGCCCGAGTCAGGTGTTGGATCAGTCATGTGCATGCTTCGATATCAAATCGCGCCCGGATTGGGCGGTCGCGTCCAGCGGCTTGCTGCAGCCCTGCGTGAATCCGGTGGCAACGCAATCATGAAGCCGCGCAGCCACGGCGTGAAGCCCTCACCGACGGCGGCCATGGCACGCCGTTCCGATCGCCACGGCCTGGTGACGCAATCATTCCACCTGCGGCTCAGGCAACAACTGCTCGTCGTCGGGGCCGGCGTCATCTGCATGCTCGGCGTGGTGGTTCTCGCCGATGATCAGGTACACCGCCGGCACCACGAACAACGTGAACAAGGTGCCGATCGACAAGCCGGTGAAGATCACCAGGCCCATGTTGAAGCGCCCGGCCGCGCCGGCGCCTGCGGCCAGCACCAGCGGGACCACGCCCAGCACCGTCGCCATCGTGGTCATCAGGATCGGCCGCAAGCGCACCGCGGCGGCTTCCTCGATTGCCTCGCGTTTGCTCATGCCGAGATTCAACTGCGCGTGGTTGGCGAACTCCACCATCAGGATGCCGTGCTTGCTGATCAAACCCACCAGCGTGACCAGGCCGACCTCGGTGTAGATGTTGAGCGATATGCGGCCGAACGACGGAAACACGAAAGCCAGCCCCGGCAGCAGGTTGATGAAGAGCAATGCGCCGAAGGTCGCCATCGGCACCGCCACCAGGATCACCAGTGGATCGCGGAAACTTTCGAACTGCGCGGACAGCGCGAGGAACACGATGATGACCGCAAACAGCAAGGTGAACACGAAGCCGCCCGATTCCTGCTCGAACTGGCGCGACTGGCCCGAGTAGTCCGCGCTGTATCCGGTCGGCGCTACCTGCTGCAGTGTGTCCTGCATGAACTTCAGTGCCTGCCCCAACGACACGCCCGGACTCATCACGCCCTGGATCGTCGCCGCGTTCAGCTGCTGGAAGTGGCTGATCGATTCGGGCACGGTCTGGTAGGTCAGGTGCGCCACGGTCGAGGCCGGGATCATTTGCCCGCCCGGCGTCTTGATGTAGTAATTGTCGAGCTGCGACGGATTCAGGCGATCGACCTGCGCCACCTGCGAGATCACGCGATAGGCACGCCCGGAGATCGAGAAGTAGTTGACGTAATTGCCGCCCAGGGCCGCCGACAGCGCGCTGCCGACGTCACGCTGGGTGAGACCCAGTGCCGCGATCTTGTCGCGGTCGAGCGTCACGGTGGCCTGCGGCTGGTCGATCTTCAGATCCGAGTTGGCGAACATGAAGATGCCGGCCTTTTCAGCCCTGCCGAGCACCTCCTCGGCGACCTCGTGGAGGTTCTGCAGCGGCTCGGTGGTCTTGATCACGAACTGCACCGGCATGCCGAATGCGCCCGGCAAGGCCGGGAACTGGAACACGCCCATGCGCGCGCCGGCGACATGACCGAGGTCGTTCTGCAGCTGCTGCTGGACTTCATTGCTGCTGCGGCTGCGCTCGCCCCAGGGCTTCAGCATGATGCCCGACATGCCCTGGTTCACCGCACCCATGCCGTTGAACTGGAAGATGTGCGTGTATTCGGGCAGGGACTTGGCGACGTTGAACACCTGCTTCGAGTACAACTCCATCTGGGCGAGGGTTGCGTTCGGCGCACCTTGCGCCATCACCATCACGATGCCCTGGTCTTCCTGCGGCGCCAATTCCGACTTCGCGGTCTTGAACAGGTACACATTGCCGAGCAGGATCAGCCCGCCGAACACCAGTGCGACCACCCAGGTATCCAGCGAGGAGTGCAGCATCCGCCGATAGCGGTCGCGCACGTAATCGGCAACCTTGTCGATGCGCTTGACGAACGGTTTTTCGTGGTCGGTTTCGCGCAACACCTTGGAGCACAGCATCGGCGACAGCGTCAATGCGATGATCGCGGAGATCACCACCGCACCCGCCAGCGTGAAGGCGAACTCCGTGAACAGCGCGCCAGTCAACCCGCCCTCGAAGCCGATCGGCACGTACACCGCGATCAGCACGATCGTCATCGCGATGATGGGCGAGGCCAGTTCGCGCGCGGCGGACAGCGTGGCCTTGAGCGGCGAGTGCGACTCCTTCATGTGGCGATCAACGTTCTCGACCACGATGATCGCATCGTCCACCACCAGCCCGATCGCCAGCACCAGCGCCAGCAGCGTGAGCAGGTTGATCGAGTAGCCCAGCAGCAGCATCACCAGGAACGCGCCGATCAGCGACAACGGCATCGCCAACAGCGGAATCAGCAATGCACGCAGGGTGCCGAGGAACAGGAAGATCACCACGGCAACGATCACCAGCGTTTCGGCCAGCGTCTTCACCACCTCGTCGATCGACGCCGTGATGAAGGCGGTGCCATCGTAGGCAATGTTGCCGGAAAGCCCGGCCGGCAATTGCGACTGGATGGACGGGAAAACCTTGCGCACGCGCGCGATCACGTCCAGTACGTTGGCATCCGGGGCCGCCTTGATGCCGACGGCAACCGTGTGCTTGCCGTCGAACAGGAAGTCCGAGTTGTAATCCTGCGCACCCAGCTCGACCCGCGCGACGTCCTGCAGGCGCACCACGTCGTTGCCATTGGCCTTGATCACCAGGTGCTTGAACTCGTCCGCGGTATGCAGGTCGGTGGCGGCGGTCAACGTCACCGTCGTCATCTGGCCCTTGGTGGAACCGATCGCCGACAGGAAATTGTTGGCCGCCAGCGCGGCATTGACCTCGGTGGCGGTCACGCCATGCGCGGCCATCTTCACCGGATCCAGCCACGCGCGCAGCGCGAACGTGCGCGAACCGATGATCTCGGCGCTCTGCACGCCTTCGATCGCGCTCAACTGCGGCTGCACCACGCGGGTCAGGTAATCGGTGATCTGGTTGGCTGCCAGCTTGTCGGAGGAAAAACCGAGGTACATCGAGGCGACCTGCTCGCCCGACTGCAACGTGATCACCGGTTGCTGCGCCTGCTGCGGCAGCTGGTTCTTGACCGAATTCACCAGCGCCGAAATCTCGGTAAGCGCCTTGTTGCCGTCGTAGTTGAGGCGCAAGGTCGCCGTGATCATCGACACGCCGGGCGTCGATTGCGAAGTCATGTAATCGATGCCCTGCGCCTGCGCGATCGCCTGCTCCAGCGGCTGGGTGATGAAGCCCGCCATGGTCCGTGAATCGGCGCCGTAATAAGCCGTCACCACCGTGATGGTGGAACTTTCGGTCTTCGGGTA
>DASSNC010000031.1:0-5705 GCA_035688305.1 Rhodanobacteraceae bacterium | reverse complement strand
CTGCCGGCCGTGATCATCACCGGCTATGCCGAAGCCGACGTTGTCAACGGGGCGCCTGAAGGCGTGGTCATCCTCACCAAGCCGTTCACGCCGGCACGCCTGCTGGAAGCCATCGCCGCGGCCGAGCGCCGTCTCGTGGAGTCGGGCAGCCAGGGATAAGCGCGGCCCCGGTGCCCGCAAAAGAAGGGAGCCAGCAGTCGCTGGCTCCCTTCGGGTGAACGCAACGAAATCCCGCGGTCTCTAGAACGGTTCTCAT
The DNA here is from genome assembly GCA_035688305.1 of Rhodanobacteraceae bacterium. Lineage (GTDB taxonomy): Bacteria > Pseudomonadota > Gammaproteobacteria > Xanthomonadales > Rhodanobacteraceae > 66-474. Next base: position 5,449 of record DASSNC010000031.1, on the reverse strand, counting down.
GACCACGTGTTGTAAACGCGATAGCAAATCACCTCCACACAAACAGTTGCGCGCACTGCGACACGCCATATGCAAACAAATGGCGTCGGAACCGGCTCACTGTTTACACTGCCTGGCTTCTAAGGGGCAGATCTCGGACCAGGCAGGATTCGAATCGCCCTGCCAGAGGGCACCGCAGCGCCGGGGCCGCAGATTGAGGCGTGGACGTAGCACTGGCCAATGCGGCGCATTGCATCGGAGAGCCCCGGGCCGCCTTGAGCCGTGAGCAGCAGGTGAACGGGGTTGTCCATCTGCATGAAGGCGAAGGCATGCAGGCGGTGCCCGAAGCACGTCGCGGACAAGCCGCCAAAACGATGCCGGCCCTCATCGTCGAGAACGACGACACTCTCGTTAATGCCGAGTTGGGTGACGTGCAGGCACGCCGGGCAGGATCAGACAACGCATGCGCTTGCAAGAACCGGCGCGCCAACAGCGATGACGCCATGGCCGACATCCGCGCTCACGTCCAGCAGCAGAAGGTACTCGGCGATTCGCGATTCCAGGCCGAGATCGAAGCCATACTGGACCGCAAGGTCGCCGTCCGGCCGCGTGGCCGTCCCAGGAAAACAGCTCAAGGCGGGAAAGCTGACGAGCCGTCGCTAGCGCTGCCCTTCAGAAAAATGAACCTGACCCCTTTTTCGTCCGCTGGTCGGATCGCGCGCGGAATGATCAGAAGACAGTTGCTCCGTCCCCTTTTGTTGGTCGGCGGAAGGTGTCGATCGTCGTGAGGCTCGGCTTAATTACCTCCGCCCCCTTTTTCGAAACTAACAAGGCCCGCGATGCGGGTCTTGTAATTTGATATCGAGCTTTCAAAATCATTGCGTGAGGTAAATCCCAGTGATTCGACCGTCTCGCTGTGAAATATCTATTTGAAGTCCACCACCCAACTCTTGATGGCTTAAAGGCTTTTCTGCGACATGCCAAATCCCATTGTGGAGAGAAGCCGTCATGCCGCTTTGCCAAGCTTTCTCGTTCCCAATTTGCAAATCAGGGTTCATAGAAAGCCAGACGGCATGAGCAATGGTTATAGCTGCTTTGCTATCTCTAACCACACCTTTCTTTGGTGGGTGCCAAGTAACACTCTTCGCAGCCATGGTTTGGGTGCACATCATAACGCTCATGACTACCGCACACGCAAGGATGTGTCTTGCTTTGAACATACTTCTTCTCTGGTTAATTGCTCGGAAACGATACACCAAAATAGTAATTTCCAGAGTGAGAAATCACTACTCCATCGATGCGATAGAAACGAGCATACTTAACATCGTCCTGAGATGGCTCTGGATAAGCCATAAAGATATAACCCGCTCGCACCGATCTTGCGTCTGGGAAAGGAAATGGATGCGTGTGAAATGCGACCGGTGAAGAATAGCCTGCTTCCGTAGGTGGTGCTCCGGCGACGATCGATGAATACAAGCCCGTAAGCGGATTCATCGCAGCTGCTGGCATGTTCACGATTTTCACGCCGCCCCCATTCTTGGCCGGATAAGCCCACATTCCTTCCTCATGACGCTTCCTTTCATCTCTGGCATTAAACGCACTGGAATGCTTTGCTTGCTCTTCCCAGTTCTGCACCGCAGGGTCAGACTCAACTTGAGAGACGACGTCGGGAGCATGTTTCGAATATTCATCACTGCTTGCTACCTTTCCACCCCCAGCTGCTTGAGAAAGAGTTCCTGACGCAGCGCTTACTCGCTTTTGTGCCATAGCAAGCGGCTCAGCACCAACATTGGTGGTGTACGAACCTGTGCTCGCGCACGTTCCATCACTGTTCGAGATGTGGGAACCGGTGCATCGTCCATCCGGGTCTTCATATCTATACGGATTGTCATTGGCATACGCATACCGGTTAAAGCTCGCTCCCGTGTTCGGGTTCACATCCATCGGGTCCATGCTCAGCATACGCCCGATGACCTTGTCATCGTAGCGCTGCTGCATGTTGGTGAGACCGGTCGCCGCGTCCTCCTCGTGCTTGGTGTAGCCGGGGCCATCGTGCTCGGGCCGGTTCAGCACCTGGCCGTAGGGCGCGTACTGGGTGCGTTCGACGACAGCGCCATGGGCATTCGTTACCGCCACCGGCGAGCCCTGCGCATCGTTGTAGTAGTAGTACACCGTGTCCGCGGCGCGGGCTTGTGAAGCGAAGCCCGCCAGCAGGACCAGAGACGCGAGGAGGATGCGCTTCATTGGCCCCCCGTGACGTCGGTGGTATTGGGCGCGTTGGCCCAGGCGGAACAGCCGTTGGCATTGCAGGCCTCCACCGCGTACTGGTAGAACCCGGTCAGGCTGACCGTCACCGTGGCGCTGGTACCCGAACCGGTGTACTTGGTGCCGGTCCGACCTGTATCCGTATTGGTCTGCTGCAGGGTGTACGAGGTCGCCCCGTTCACCGCCGTCCACCTCACGGCGAAGCCGACGTTGACGGTCGCAACCGTGGGCGCGGTCACCGGGTCAGGTGGTATCGGGATCGGCGAGACGATCACCTTGACCTGGTTGCTGGCCGGTGCGCAGACGCTGCCATTGCACGCATACACCACGTAGTAATAGGTGCCGTTGGCCAAATGGTTGGACGACCATGACAACCCTGTCGAGTTGTAGACGGCCGCCCACGATCCGCTGTTGAGCTTCTGGTTGAGCTGGTAGCGGGTGCTGCCGGTCTCGGCTGTCCAGCTCATCGTGAAGGTGCCGGTGGTGCTGGATGCCGGACCGGTCAGATGCGACGGTGACGGTGCCGCCGTCACCGTGCCGGATACCCTGTAGCCGCTGCAGCCACCCGTACCGCAGGCCTTCACTTGGTACTTGTAGCTGCCGCCCACGGAGATGGCGACCGTGGTGGACACGGCTGCACCGGTGTTTACCCTAAAAAAGACGTCAACAAAACAAAACCCCGGCAAGCAAGCTGCCTGCCGGGGTTCTGTTTACGCTTTCCGCTAAGGTCCGTCCTAGAACGGAATGTCGTCGTCCTCGAAGTCGCCCACGCCGCCGGAAGCCGGCTGCTGGGCCGGGGCCGGGCGTCCGCCGCCCGAGGGCGCGCCGCCGCGCGATTGCGACTGCGGGCGTTCGCGATAGCCACCGCCCTCGCCGCCGCCGCGCGAGCCGCCCTCGCCGCCGCCGCCGAGCATCTGCATCTCGTCGGCGATGATGTCGGTGCTGTAGCGCTCGATGCCTTCCTTGTCGGTGTACTTGTCGGTACGCAGGCTGCCCTCGATGTACACCTGCCGGCCCTTCTTCAGGTACTCGCCGGCGATCTCGGCCAGGCGGCCGAAGAACTTCACCCGGTGCCACTCGGTGCGCTCCTGCGGCTGCCCGGTCTGCTTGTCCTTCCACTGTTCGGAGGTCGCCACGCGGATGGTGCACATCGCGGTGCCGGAAGCGCTGTAGCGGGTTTCCGGATCCGCGCCGAGATTGCCGACCAGGATGACCTTGTTGACGCCGCGTGCCATGGGAACTGCCCTCGATGAACCGATCAAGCGCACAGGATGCCAGTACCGGGTCGCCGCCGCCACCGGATCGGGTCCCGATCCATGTAGGCCGGCGCCGCTTTCGCGTGTCGGTGAGCCGCCACGTCTATAATCGTCTATCCACCGCCGGCATCCCGCGCATGAACCAGGCCGTCACCACGCGACCCGACGTTGCATCCGAATTCGCCGCCGTGCGCGCGCTGGCCGCGTCCGACATGACCGCGGTGGACGCGCTGATCCGCAAGCGGCTCGCCTCCGACGTGGCGCTGGTGCACGCGGTCGGCGAGCACATCGTCGGCGGCGGCGGCAAGCGCCTGCGGCCGATGCTGCACGTGCTGGCCGCGCGCGCGGCCGGTTACGCCGGCGATGCGCACATCCAGCTCGCCGCGATCGTGGAGTTCATCCACACGGCGACCCTGCTGCACGACGACGTGGTGGACGGCTCGGACCTGCGGCGCGGGCGCAAGACCGCCAACGCGCTGTGGGGCAATGCCGCCAGCGTGCTGGTTGGCGATTTCCTGTATTCGCGGGCGTTCCAGTTGATGGTGGAACTGGACCGCATGCGGGTGATGGGCATCCTCGCCAACACCACCAACGCGATCGCCGAAGGCGAGGTGCTGCAGTTGCTCAATCTCGGCAATGCCGACATTGACGAGGCCGCGTACCTGCGCGTGATCGAACGCAAGACGGCGGTGCTGTTCGCCGCCGCGACGCAACTGGGCGCGGTACTGGCCGGCCTGCCGGAAAAGCAGGAACGCGCGCTGCGCGCCTACGGCATGCAGCTCGGCTTCGCGTTCCAGATCGCCGACGACCTGCTGGACTACGTCTCCGACGCGCAGACGCTCGGCAAGAACATCGGCGACGACCTCGCCGAAGGCAAGCCCACCCTGCCGCTGATCTACGCCATCGCGCGCGCCACGCCCGCGCAGGCCGAAACGCTGCGCCGCGCGCTCAGTTCCGAGCGGCTTTCATCGCTGGATGCGATCGTGCAGGCGATTCGCGAATCCGGCGCGATCGAGCGCGTGCGGATGCGCGCGCAGAGCCACGCCGATGCCGCGCGCGAAGCGCTCACCGCGCTGCCGCCGTCGCGGCATCGCGATGCGCTGGATGCGCTGGCCGTGTACGCGGTGGAAAGGGATCATTGATCTTTACCCTCTCCCTCCGGGAGAGCCGCCATCCCTGGCCGAGAGCTCCGTGGTGGCCGAAGGCCGGTTGAGGGTTCGGGTTCGCCAATCCATCACAAGACCCGTACCCTCACCCCCAACCCCTCTCCCGAGGCGAGAGGGGCTTAATGCGCCCACGCCTCGTCCAGCCAGTCGTGCATCAGCCTGAACGCGCGCCTGGCCGCCTTCGGGTTGTAGACGCATCCGGGCGGTGAATCCGCATCCGGCTCGGCGAAGCAATGCACGGTATGCCCGAACACCACGAACTGCCATTCCGCCGGGCTCATCCGCATCTCGTCCATGAACTTGCCGGCATCCGGCATGGTGCCCTTGTCGTCGGCGCCGTTCATCGCCAGCACGCGCGCCTTGATGTTCCTGGCGAGCGACGGATCATCGGTGGACAGCCCGCCGTGGAAACTCACCACCGCGGCAACGTCGGCCCCGCTGCGGGCCAGATCGAGTACCGACGAACCGCCGAAGCAGAAGCCGATCGCGGCGAGTTTCGAAGCGTCAATCGGCGCGGCATGCGATTGTGCGAGTTCCTTCAGTTCATCGAAGGCAGCCACGGCACGCGCGCGCATTTCCGCCCGGTCACCGTACAGCGGCTTCACCGCAGCCTGCGCCTCGGCATCACTCTTCGGGCGCAGGTCCCTGCCGTACATGTCGCCCATGAAGATCACGTAGTCGCGGCCGGCGATGGTCTTCGCCTTGGTGATGTTGGCGTCGTTGATGCCGCGCCAGTTGGGGATCAGCAGCAGGCCGGGGCGCGGCGCTTTCACCGCGTCGTCC
>DASSNC010000021.1:0-3186 GCA_035688305.1 Rhodanobacteraceae bacterium | reverse complement strand
GTCAGGTCGCAGTTGACCACCAGCAAGTTGTTTGGATCGGCGAGGCCCTGCCGCACCGACTCGATCATCGGCGCCTGCCAGTAGTTGTCATAGGCATCGGTCTGGTGACCCGTGCCATGCACGAAGGCGACGCCGGTGGTGGCGCACGCGGATCCGATCCCGCACACCAAAAGCACGAGACATGTGAGTAAACGCTTCATGTTGCCCTCCCTACGCTTCGCCAGCGCGGAAGCTGCCGCTCCGGCGACGAAAGTCGAGCCGGTGGCCTCGTCGAAACCCGACATCCGTGTCGTCGGCGCAGTGCCGTCGGACCGAACCTGTGGCGCCCGCTGCGGGCACCGCCTGTCGGCGCGCGCCTCCCCGCAGCGCGACAACCCGGGCACGCTACCAAATCGCCGGGAGTAAATCAAACGTTTGTTTGACTTCGGCGACGAGTCGCCATCGTCTTGCCGCGCGCCTGGCGCAACGAACGCCGGTACGCAGGTTCAGACACCACCGAGGTTCGGTGACCCCGCCAACCGCGTTCAAACGCGATCCCTGACAGCTGTCACTGGCCGCGTGTGTTCACCGGGCGTATCGTCACCGCCATCGTCAGAGGGCCCGCCAACATGACCACCGAACCTTCAAGCAAGTCGTCCAGCAGCCTGGAATGGCGCATCGTCCCGGCCACGATCGTGATCGCGATCGGCGTGCTGTTCCTGCTGAACAACCTTGGCTACCCGCTGTGGTTCTTCTTCCACGGCAACTGGTGGGCGCTGTTCATCCTGCTCGCCGCGATTCCGCCGTTCACGCGCGCCTACGAGACTTACCGCGCGCAAGGAAAGCTCGATGCGGAAGGCATCCACTCGGTGCTGGCCGGCTCGGCCGTCGTGCTGGTCGCAGGGATGTTTCTCGCAGGCCTCGACTGGACGACGTGGTGGCCGGTGTTCCTGATCCTGGGCGGATTGTTCATGCTGGTGCGCAGGCCGCGGCGCCGCTGCGGCAACCAGCGCGACTGGCAAGCCGCAACCGACGACGCCACCTTGAAGCACTGAGCGACACACGAAGGAATCAAGTCATGCCACCCAAAGCCCGAAAGTTGCTGGCGCCTGCGTTGCTGCTGACATGCATGACCGGCGCGTTCAAGTTCGCCCCCGACGGCATTGCGTGGTTTTGGTCCGCGCAGCCGATCATTGCCGTGGTCCTCGCGCTCGGCGCGGCCACGGCATGGAGTTTCCTGCTGTTGTCGCTTCGCGAGCACCCGCAGCCGCGCGCCTAGGCGCCAGACTGCGGGCCCGACCGTCACGCCTGGTTGAAGCGCGCCACCCAAGCAAGGTACTTGTCGACGAAGTTGGCGAGGAATCCGCGCGTCTTTTCATCCGTGACCGCACCATCCTCGGCGATCATGCCTTCCTGGTAGCGCACGAAGGCCTCGGGTTGCGTCATCAGGAAGATTTCGAGGAATACGCATACGTTGCGCAGGTGCTGCTGCGCCAGCGCGCTCGACATCGCGCCCATCGAGGTGCCGATCACCGCACCCGGCTTGCCGGCGAACGCGTTGGTGCCGTACGGGCGCGAGCACACGTCGATGGCGTTCTTGAGCACGCCCGGGATCGAGCGGTTGTATTCCGGGGTCACGAACAAGACCGCGTCACACGCCCTGATGGCAGCCTTGTGCTCCTCGCACACCGCCGGGTAATCCGCTTCCATGTCCTGGTTGTACAGCGGCAAGTCGCCGATGTTGATGTAGCGGAACTCGGCGCGATCGCCGGCGATTTTTTCGAGTGCGTGGGCGAGCTTCTTGTTGAACGACGCCTTGCGCAGGCTGCCGACCAGAACCGCGATCACGGGGCGTTGCTTGCTCATTGTTGTCGACTCCTTGTTGTTCTTGATCGTAGGGCGGGCACTGCCCGCCGGATATCGAAGTGATGCGAACGAGGCGGACGATGTCCGCCCTGTGCCGCTGACCCTTGGCGGATCAAGGTTTGACGAACTTCAAGGTCATCCGGTCGGACTCACCGATCGCCTTCATCTTCGCATGCTCGGACTCCGGCCCCGCGAGGTTCGGCAGCAAGCGGTGGACGTTCACGTCTTCCGGATCCTTCGGATTGGCGTTGATCTCCGACACGCCTTCCAGCCGGAAACCGGTCTTGAGGCCGAGTTCGATCAGGTAATCCTCGGGCAGGCGATGCAACGCCTTGGAGCTTTCCACCGCGTTCTCGAACGGTTTCGCGCGATGCTCGACCACGCCGAAAACGCCACCCGGTTTCAACACGTCATACGCAGCCTTGAACGCCTTGGCCAGCGTCTCCGGGCTGTGGTTCATCCAGTCGTGGGTGTTGCGGAAAGTCAGCACCATGTCCACTGAACCGTCCGGCCCCAGGTTCACCCGGTCCGGTGGCGCGAATGGAACCATTCTTTCAATGTGACCGTACACCGCAGGATCGGCCTTGAGCTTGGCTTCGTAGGCGCTTGCCATCTTCGCCATGAACTTGCTCTTGCTGTCCAGCGGCGCGGACGCCTCGATCAGGTGCCCCTGCGCGTACAGGAACGGTGCCAGGATTTCGGTATACCAACCGCCACCGGGCGCGAGCTCGATCACTGTCATGTCGGGTTTGATGCCGAAAAATTCCAACGTCTCGACCGGATGCCGGTATTGATCACGCGCCTTGTTGGCCGGCGAACGCCAACTGCCGGCGACGGCATCGCGCAACTGCGCCGCCGTGGTGCCCGTCGCCGCGATCGGCCCGGCCGCGGCGGCGGCAAAGGCGTTGCCGGCCAGCAGCGCGGCGCACGCGAGCATCGAAACAGTCCTGTGCAATCCGGAAGCCATGGCTGGATCCTCGTGTGGTGGGAAGCCCAAGATTACGCCGATTGGCGATCCGCGTCGTTCATACGAGCACCTTCATTTGCGCCGCCACGCACAGGCGTCCATGCGTATCGTGGCCCCAATACAACCGACACAGGCCAATGGGATCGGCGTACAGTCCGGCAGATTGAATCATCAACTCCTGAGGAAACACCATGTCCCGCCGCACCCGCGCTTTCGATGACACTGTGTACGAGTACTTGTTGGCGCACTCGCTGCGCGAGCATCCGGAACAAACAGCGCTGCGCGCAGCCACGCGTGCGCATCCACTCGGCGGCATGCAGATTTCGCCCGAGCAGGGCCAGTTCATGCAGCTGTTGGTGAAACTGATCGGCGCG
>DASSNC010000020.1:0-49323 GCA_035688305.1 Rhodanobacteraceae bacterium | reverse complement strand
GTCGTTGGAAGGCGCCGCGTTCCAAGTGGTCCACTGTCAACTGATGATCCTCTAGAGGGGCAAACCGATGAGCAACGAAACGACGTTTCCGTGGGGCAGTAGTGATCCGATGACGCCGGCCGCGCCGGCTGCAGCGCCGGCGGCCGCGCCGGCCGCCAAGAAGGCACCGGCCAAGAAGAAACCCGCGAAGAAGGCGGCCAAGAAGGCTGCGCCGAAGAAGGCCGCCAAGAAGGCTGCTCCGAAGAAGGCTGCGAAGAAGGCGGCCAAGAAGGGCGGCGCCAAGAAGGCTGCAAAGAAAGCGGCCAGGAAGGGTGGCGCCAAGAAGGCCGCCAAGAAGGCTGGCGCACGCAAGGGCGCCAAGAAGGCGGTGAAGAAGGGCGGCGCGAAGAAGGCCGCCAAGAAGGCTCCGGCCAGGAAAGGCGCCAAGAAGGCCGCCAAGAAGGGCGGCGCCAAGAAGGCCGCCAGGAAAGGCGCCCGCAAGGGCAAGAAGTAAAAGCGCAACATGACGGCGCCGGCGCCCATGGCGCCGGCGTTGTCTTTGATGGAGCCCTTCCTTCAGAGAAGAAGGTCGGGTGCAGACGATTCAGACACTCACGGATAAAAGCATGGCCACGAAAATCGAAAAGAAGATCAAGGGTTACCAGGTGGTCAAGCAGGATGAACCCGCGCGCACCGCGCAGCCGGCGCCCGAGGCGCCGCAGCCGGTCATCGCCGAAGTCATCCAGATGCACGAAAAGGTCGAGCGCCCGGAAATCCTGATCGGCGCCACCTACAAGATCAAGTCGCCGCTGTTCGAGCACGCGCTGTACGTCACCATCAACGACATCGTGCTCAACGCCGGCACCGAACACGAACTGCGCCGCCCCTTCGAGATCTTCATCAACTCGAAGAACATGGACAACTTCCAGTGGATCGTGGCGCTGACCCGCATCATGAGCGCCGTGTTCCGCAAGGGCGGCGACGTCACCTTCCTCGTGGAAGAACTGAAGGCCGTGTTCGATCCGCGCGGCGGCTATTTCAAGGCCGGCGGCGTGTACATGCCATCGATCGTGGCCGAGCTCGGCAACATCATCGAAACGCACTTGCGGATGATCGGCCTGCTCAAGGACGTCGAACTTTCCGACGCGCAACGCGCGCTGATCGCCGAGAAGCGTGCCGCCTACGAGCGCAAGGGCTCAAAAAAAAACAATGAAATAAGCACCGCCGGCGAAATGGGCGGGGCGATGATCGGTGAGGACGCCTCGGCCTACGTGGTTCCCGCCGACGCTGCCAAGGAGGCTGCCGACGACTCCGCCGGCTCCTTCCCGCCCGGCGCCGCGCTATGCGGCAAGTGCAACACCCAGGCGCTGGTGCTGCTCGACGGTTGCCAGACTTGCCTCAATTGCGGCTACAGCAAGTGCGGCTAGGCCGTCCAGCGTCCAGCATGCGGCCTGGATGAAACGCAGCAATTAGCCCGATGCAGCGCAGCGCAATCCGGGACCAACCCCATCGGGCAGTCCCGGATTTCAACACCAGGCTGCGCCGTCCGGACTAGGGGTCGATGCGTCCCAATCGGTTCAACGGCAAGCGCAGGTAGCTGTATCCGTCGGCTTCCGCAGGCGGCAAGCGCCCGCCGCGAATGTTGACCTGCAGCGCCGGCAGCAACAGGCGCGGCACCTTCAGCGTGGCGTCGCGCGCACGTCGCCTCGCGACGAAGTCTGCTTCGTTGACGCCGCCGCCGACATGCAGGTTTTCCCGTGCCTCACTTGCGATGGTCGTCTCGCGCACAGCGGTGCGCGCTGGCGGTGGATAGTCGTGGCACAGGAACAGGCGCGTCGTTTCCGGCAGCGCCAGGATGCGCCGGATCGACGCATACAGTTCCACCGCGTCACCGCCCGGGAAATCGCAACGCGCGGTGCCGACATCGGGTGCGAACAAGGTATCGCCGATGAACGCCGCGTCGCCAACCACGTAAGTGAGGCTGTCGGAGGTATGGCCCGGGGTGGTGAGCGCATTCAGTGCCAGCGACCCAACCGGCAGCGCATCACCGTCATCCAGCAGGCGGTCGAACTGGCTGCCATCGGCGAGGAAGTCGCCGCCCAGACCGTACACCTGCTTGAAGTGCGCCTGCACGGACAGGATGCCGCGACCGATCGCAATCGGCGCATCCAGCGCGTCGTGGAGGTATCCCGCTGCGCTCAAATGATCGGCGTGGGCGTGGGTTTCCAGGATCCACGCCACCCGCAAGCCGCGCTCGCGAACGAACGCCAGTACGCCATCGGCGCTCGTCGTCGCGGTGCGCGCGGCGGCCGCGTCGTAGTCGAGGACCGGATCAACGATGGCCGCCGTGCTGTCGTCATGCACGACGTGGGTCCAGGTGCCGGTGTCAGCGTGGTGGAAGGATTCGACTTCCGGATGTGCTGCAGCAGCAATGGGTGACATGTTCGATTCCCGGCTCGTCATTGCAAGCCATCAATTGGGTGGAGCAACGGTATCGGCGACCTCGAACAGTCGTACCAGCGGTTCCATGTCGAGCAGGTACTTGTCATCTTCGTCGTAGTACACCGCGCGTTCGGGTTGCTTGCCTGCGTAGACGTGCAGGGCCTGCACCGACTCCCACAGCGTCAGCACCTGGAATTCACATTGCTCGCCCTGGATCCGACGCAGCACCCAGGCACCGCGCTGGCCCTTGTAGTTGTGCAAGGCCGGCAACGCGGTCTGCTGCAAGTGTTCGAGGTAGGCATCGGCCCGATCCTTCGAAGTGATGCCACGCCAGATACGCATGATCATGGGACGCTCTCCTCGGGGCGGGCCGGCTGATCATAACCGCAGCTGTGCGGGCCTGCGGGCACAGGCGCGCGCAGCCGCCACGCGCTACCATGCATGGCCAGTCCAACGAGGGGATTTGCCATGACCGATTTCGCGCTCGACGCCCTGCTTGCTCCGATCGACGGCGACTCGCCAACCGGCCCGGATCTCGAGTACGACGCCGAATTCATGGCCTTGGAACGCGCTGCCGCGGCCAAGGCGGAAAAGGTGATGGGCGATGAAGTCAAGGCCGCCGAAGAGCCGGACTGGAATTCGGTCATCGACATGTCACTCGCGTTGTTGCGCCGTTCCAAGGACCTGCGCGTGGCGGTGCCGCTTTCCGTGGCGTGGCTGCGCACGCGCGGCATGCCCGGCTGGTCCGCGGGCATGGCCTTGGTCCAGGGCTTGCTGGAAACGTATTGGGATGGCGTGTATCCGCAACTGGATGCGGAGGACGACAACGATCCCACCGCGCGCGTCAACGCGGTGGCGCCCATCGCCGACATCAACGGCGCGCTCGGTTACCTGCACTCCACCCCGTTCGTGGAATCGCCCCGCCTTGGCCGCTTCAACCTGCGCGACCTGCGCATTGCCACGGGCGAGCTGAAGGTGTCGGCGCCGGCGGAAGCCTCGGAGGACGCGGCCTCCGCATCGGCCTCGCTGACCGAAATCGAAGCCTGCTGCATGGACTGCGCGGAAGAAGAACTCGCAGCCACCATCGAGGCCATCAATGCGTCGCTGGAGCACGTGCGCGCCATCGACAAGCTTTTCAGCGACCAAATCGGCACCGCTGGGCCGGAGTTGAAACCACTGATCACGGATTTGCAGGCGCTGAAGAAATTCCTCGAACCGCAAATGGCCAAGCGCCATCCGGAGCTGGCAGAAGCGGGCGCCGAGGAGGGCGAGTCGGCAGGCGGCGCTGCGGGTGGCCGCGTGGCGGTCAGCGGTCGCATCAACGGGCCGCAGGACGTGGTGCGCCGCATCGACGAAATCTGTGATTACTACGCGCGTGCCGAACCATCCAGCCCGGTGCCGCTTTTGTTGCGGCGCGCACAGCGCCTGGTGGGCATGACATTTGCCGACCTGATGCAAGACCTCGCACCGAGCGGCGTCAGCGAATTGCAGGTGATTTCAGGCCAGCCCAGCGAGTGACGCCGGAGGGCGTCGTCAGTACACGCCCTTGCAGGTGCGCGCCCCGGAGCCGACGAACAGCTGGTGCAGGGAAGGATCCCAGCTGATCGTGAGGCCATTGCCCAACCCGGCCGTGATCATCGCCGCCGCGCCCTGTGAAAACGGTCCGAACCTGGTTTCGCTGCCATCGGGCGCGCGTACCGAAGCGGCCACCGTGAACGTGGAAGGATCCTTGCAGGCCGATACATCGATGGTCTTGGCCTCGGTGTGGTTGCCGGCAGTCATCACCGGCAGCGTGCCCGAGCCCAGCACCAGCGGCGCCGTGCCGCCATCGCAGGTCGCGCTGAGTGCGTAGCTGACCGTGAAATGCAGCTGCGGCGCGACCTGCAGCACCGCAATCGCCGGCGGCTCGGACGTGCACCCCACCAGGAAGGCCTTGCGTTGCGCGGTCAGCTTCAGCACGTAGCTGCCGGGCGCCAGAGTGTTTGCACCGGGCCATGCCATTTCCACCCGGCCCGGCTGCGCCGCGACCAGCTTGGGTTGTGCCGTGACCGGCTTGCCGTCCGCAGCCAGCACCACCACTTCGGGGTTGGCGCACTGCGCATCCACGAGATTGGCGCCGGTCAAGACGAACTTCGGTGTGGCCTCGCCACCCTGGTGCAACAGGAACAGTTGCCGCTTGTCCAGGGTCTCCACGCCGTCGATCACCGGCAGCGCAGCTTTCTGGTCCGAGCTGTCGGCCGCGATCTGGTTCAAGGTCGCGGTGACCGCCGCAAGCATCGCGTCTGCGTCGGCGCGCGTGCAGCCTTCGGCCGATGCATCCAGCCATGCCTGTACACGCTTGGCCGCAGCGTCGGCCCGCACGGCGGAAGCGCGCGTACTCTTGCTGATGGTCTCGAGCGGCTCGTCCGCGTCATCGCCCAGCGACTGGCTCAGGCCGTCGCGCATGCGCTGCAATTGCGCGACCAGCGCCTGCAGTTGGGCATCGTGCGATGTCCCCGCACGTGCCTTCGCCGCCTGCTCGACCTTGTCCAGGTTTGCGACCACCATGGCACCGGTCAGGCGCGGCGCCACCTGCTGGGCGGATGCCGCCAGCGCCAGTGCGGCCAGCACGCCACCCAGAATGCACAGGCGAAACGCCGCCGCGCGCGTACGCTCGCGACGCCCGGATCGTCGATTGGGGGTGGCTGCCGGCATCTCAGTTATCCTCCGGGCACAGTTCGGACGGTGGCTGGTCAGGCGAGCAGGCGGACTGGTCCTTCGGCAGCAACAAGCCGGTGGGCACGACGCCGTAGGCCTGGTAAACCGCAGTGACCACGCTGATGTCGATGTACTGATCGCTGTGACCGTTCACGCCCTGCGAGTTGCTGGAGAGGATCGCCGTCGGCACGTTCACCGCATTGCTGCCGGTCAGCGGCAACAGGTTGCCACTGTAGTCGATGGCGTAAAAGTACGCCGGCGGCATGCCGATTGCGGGCACCGACTGCGCACTGACGCCGGTGACATAGATCGGCGCAGTCTGCAGGCCGATGTGGCCGTCCGGAGCCGAGAAGCTGCCGGTACCGTCGTACAGCCAGTTGTTGCCGTTCTGCAACAAGTCGCCGTTGCGCACTTCAAGGTACAGCGCCGACTTGCCGGCATCGATCGTGAACGCGCTGCCGCCGACCGAGGCCAGGGTCAGGGTGCCGTCGTTGGTGAAGCTGAAGCCGGCCGGCGACGAGAACCCGCCCAGGGTGCCGACGTGGTTGGCCATGAACTGGCCGGCCGAGCCGAGCGTGGTGGTACCCGTGGCGCTGCCGGTGAGGGTGGCGGCGGTAATGCTGCCGTTGCTGCCGCCGGTGATCGCGCCGGTGCCGGTTTGGGTGAGCGTGGTGGTGCCGGCTCCGCTGCTTACCGCGGCGTCGATCGCAAGGCTGCCATCCGCCGCGAGCGCAACCTGGGTGCCCGTGACCGCATCGGCCACCGTGAGATCGCCCGCTGAAGCGAGCGTGATGGACGCACCCTGCACCACCTGGTTCAGCGTCAGCGCATGGCCGGCGCCGGTGGTGGTGAGGCTGATGTCGCCAGCATTGCCGGTGGTCGACAATGGACCGTTGACGGTCAACGCACCCGCGTTGGTGAGCGAGAAGTTCGCTGCGTCGAACGCATCCAGGTTGTCGACCTGGGTGTTGCCCAACGTGGTGTCACCCACCGAACTGCCGGTCAGGTCGCCGCCCTGCACCAAGCCACCGGATCCCTCGCCGATAGCCCCCGCCGACACCAGGGTGATCAGGTCGCCCTTCACGGTACCGTTGATGCCGATGTCGTGGCCCGCACCGGTGGTCGTCAACGAGGTGCTCGTGCCGCCATCGACGGTCGCACCGGAATTGACGGCCAAGGCCTGGTTGCTGGTCAGGGCGAATCCACTCGCCGTGAAGTTGCCGAGACTCGCGACAGCGTTGTTGCCGGTGAGATCGGTGGCGCCGCCGGAGCTACCCGTGAGCGTACCGGCAGTCAATGCGCCAGTCGTGCCTTCGCTGATCGCGCCCCCCACGTTCAACGTGGTGGTCGAGCCCTTGAGGCTGCCATCGATCACGAGGTCGCTGTTGGCGCCCGTGGTCGTCAACGTGGTACTGGAGCCGCCATCGACCGCGTTGCCGGCGCCGATCGTCAAGCTCTTGCCGTTGGTCAGCGCGAGGCTGGCGGCCGTGAAGTTGCCGAGCTTGTTGATCGCATTGTTGCCGGTCAGTTGCGCAGCGGACGCGGCGCTGCCGGTCAGGGTGTCGGCGGTGACGACGCCGGATGCGCCTTCGTTGATCGCGCCCGCGGAAACCAGCGTCGTGGTGGTGCCATTGACGTTGCCATCGATGGTGAGGTCACTGCCCGCACCGGTGGTGGTCAGGCTGGTGCTGGCGCCGCCATTGAGCGTGCTGCCCGCCGCGACCGTCAGGTCGGTCGCGTTGGTCAAGCTGAAGCCGACCGCGGTGAAGTCGCCCAGGCTGGCTACCGCATTGGCGCCGTTGAGGGTCGCAGCCCCCTGCGCGGTGCCCGTCAAGCTACCGGCCGTAATGCTGCCGCCGACGCCTTCGCTGATCGAGCCGGCGCCGTTTTGTGTCAACGTGGTAGCGCCCGCTCCGCTGTTGACCGCGGAATCGATCGAGAGGTTGCCGTTGGCGGTGAGGTCGACCGCCGAGCCCTGCACCGCCTGGGTGATGCTGAGGTCACCGGCGGAAACCAGGGTCACCGAGCCACCGGTCAGGGCCTGGCCGACGTTGAGCACGTTGGCCGGACCACCGGTGGTGGTCAGGCTGATGTCGCCAGTCGTGTGCAATGGACCGAGCACCGACAAGGCCGCGTTGTCGATGAGGGTGAAATTCACCGCGTTGAACAGGCCGACACTGGCGATCTTGTTGTTGCTGCCGGTCAGCGTGGTGTCGCCCACCGAGGAGCCGGTCAGCTGGTTGGCGATGACGACGCCACCGGCGCCTTCGTTGATATTGCCCGCCGAGGTCAGCGAGGTCGTGCCCGCCGCATTGCCGACCGTACCGTTGATCGTCAGGTCGCCCGCGGTGGTCTTGAGCGCGGTGCCGCCGGCCTTGCCATCGATCGTGATACCCGACGCCACGGTCAGGGCTTGCCCATTGGTGAGGCTGAAGCCGTTGGCGGTGAAGTTGCCGAGACTGGCGATCAGGTTGTTGCCATCGAGGTGGGTCGACCCGGCCGACATGCCGGTGAGCGCGCTGGCCGTGATCACGGTGGTGGCGCTTTCGTCGATGTTGCCACCCGAGTTCAGGGTCAGGGTGCCGCCTGCATTGACGTCATCACCGAGTGAAATGCCGTTGCCGCCGGTCAAGCTGATGTCGCCACCGGTCAACGCAGCGGTGGTGAGCACGGCGCCGGCAGCCGTCAGGGTGATCGAGCCGGTGCCGGCGTTGATCGGCCCGACGCCGTACAGTTGGCCACCGGCGATCAGGCTGACGTCGCCGTTGTTGTTGTCGGTGAGGCCGCCGATGGTCAAATCGTTCACGTCGGTGACCGCCACACCCGCACCGGTGAGCGTCACGCTGCCGGTGAAATCGTTGTTCGGGTTGCCCAGCGCGACCGCGTTGTTGCCGGCGTTGAAGACGGAATTGCCGGTCACCTTCCAGGCTGCGCCCTGAGTGATGTCGCCAGCGGTCGTGGTGACGGTCAGGTTGCCGCCGATACCGAACGCACCGCTGTCACTGAAGGTCTTGCTGCTGCTGCTGAGGTTGCCGAGCGCCCCGTTCAACGAACCGACCGCGTTGCCGAAGGTCACGGCGCCGTTCGCAGCCGTGACCGTCAGTGACTCCGGCGTGCCGCTGACGGCGTTGTCGAGGGTGCTGGCGAAAGTCACGTTGCCGTTGTTCGAGGACACGTTGACGTTGCCGCCGAGTGCCACCGCGCCGTTGTATTTCTGGTTGCCGCTGGTGGTGATGTCAGCGTCCAGCAGGACGGGCGCCGTCGCATCGAGGCTGGCCGCCGCCACGTTGCCGAGGAACTGCGCCTGGCCGGTACCGGTCACCGAGAGCGCGCCGAGCGGACCGTTGACGCCGCCCACGGCGCCACCGAACTTCGCCGCACCGGTGCCGGAATTGACCGTCAGATCCTGCGGCGTCGCGCTCGCCAGGTTGTCGACCGTACCGGCGAAGGTAATGCCGTTGCCGCTCAGCGCCACGCTGTTGCCGCTGCCAGCGAGCGTCACCGCGCCGTTGTAGGTCTGGGCACCGCTGGTGGTGATGTCATCGTGCAGCACGCTGGCGCCATCGAGTTTCAGCGAGCTCGCCGACACCGCGCCCATGTCGAGCGTACCCGTGCCGCCAATCTCCACCGCACCGCCGGTCACCGTGATCGGACCACCGAAGCTGTTGCCGGCGTCGGTGAGCGTGATCGCGTTGCTGCCCGCATCGAGCATGGAAGCGCCGCCCACGGTCCAGGCCGCACTCTGCGAAATCGGTCCGGCGGTGGTGGTGATGGACAGGTCCTGGCCCACCCCGAGCGTGCTGGCCACGCTGAAGGTCTTGCTGGTGGTGGTCAGGTTCTGCAGGGCCGCGGTATTGCCGACCGCACCGCCGAAGTTCACCGCGCCATTCCCGGCATTCAGGGTCAGGCTGTCGGCGTTCGGCGCGGCGGCATTCACGTCCCCGCCGAAGCTGATGTTCGCGCCCGGCGAACCGCCGCCGGTGGTGTCGACGGTCACCGTCGGCGAGCCGTCAATGGTCACCGCGCCGCCGAAGTTGACCGCACCGCCGTTGGTGGTGACATCCTGGGTCAACAGCAAGGCGCCGACGCCGTAGTCGGTGATCGTCAACGGGCCGCTGCCGACACTCAGCGTACCGAGTGTCAGGGCGTTGCCGCCATTGTCGAGGTACACCGCGTAGTTGCCACTGTTGGCGAGGTTCACCGTGCCGGTAAAACCGTTCAGCGTGCTGTTGAGGTTGAGCACGCCGGCATGCGCGTTGAACGACGCCATGCCGGCGCCCGGCGCCTGCACGATGCCGGTGCCGGCAACTTGCGTGATGCCCGTGGCATCCACCTTCAAGGCGCCACTGCCAACGTTGACGTTGCCGAGACTCAGCGGGTTGGCGCCATTGTCGAGCGTGACATCGTAGGCACCACTATTGGTGAGGCCGACCATGCCGGTCAAATCGTTGCCGGTGTTGGCGAGCGTCAACACGCCGGCGCCGGCATTGAACGTCGCCGCGCCGGCACCTGCCGCCTGGGTGAGGGTCGTGCCGGAAGCCTGCGTGATGCCGGTTCCGGTCAGGGTCAGGCTGCCCGTCCCCACGTGCACGTTGCCCAGCTGCAATGCATGCGTGCCGTTGTTGACGGTCACGGCATTGGCGCCGCTGTTGCCGAGGGTGACCACGCCGGTCAGCGAATTGCCCGCGTCGTTGAGGGTGATCGCGTTGGCGTGTGCGTTGATTCCAGTGGTGCCGGCGACGACGAGCGGACCCGCACCGCCTTGCAGCACCGCGCCGGCAGAATCGACGCCGAGATTGCCGTTCACGATGAGGCCACCGAGCGTGGTCGTAGCCCCCGCTCCCGTGGTGGTGAGGCCGAGGTCGCCGGCGCTGGCGCCGGTCACGGCGAGACTGTTGAGCGACGTGATGCTGGAGACGCCGCTGACAGTGCCGCCAACGCCGGTGGTGCCGGTGCCGGAAAGGTTGACCGCCACGGCGCTGCCGTAGCTGCCGTAATCGAGCGTGTCGGCCGTGACGTTGCCGCTGACGCTGCCTGCGGTGCCGAAGTCCAGGGTCCCCGCAGCATCGAGGATGTTGCCGAACCCCGTGAAGGTCAGGCCGCCAACGCCGCCTGCGTTGCTGCCCGTCAAGGTGAAGGTGTCGCCCGCACCCGTCAGCGTGGCTGCGGCACCGCTGCCGGCGACCGTGGTCAGGTTGAAGCCGCTGTAATCGATACCGGATGCCGAGACATCGCTGTCGACGTTGAAATCGCCGGTCACGCCGGTGACGCTGCCACCGCTGCCGGTGACGGTATCGAAGCCCGTGTAGGTGATGCCGCTGGCCGAAGATTTTTCGGCGCCGTCATCGAAGCTGCCGCCGACGTTGCTGATCGTGCCCGTGCCCGCAACGTTGGTGGCGTTGGCGAAAGTCATCCCGCGGCTGCTGAGCGCCTGGTCGTCGAAGCCCGTGGCACCCGCGACCTGCGAGGTATCCGCGCTCGCAAAACTTGTGAAGGTGATCGCTCCTGCCGTACCCTGCTGGTTGCCGGTCAGGGTGAAGAGCGTTGCGCCCAGCCCGGTGATGCCGGCACTGGTGCCGCTCGCCGCGACATTGGCCAAGTTGAAACCGCTGTAATCGATGCCCGAGGCACTGGAAATGTCGGTGCCCGCGTCGAAGTCACCGGTCACACCGGTCACGCTGCCGCCCGTTCCGGAGACCGCGCCGAAGCCTGTATAGGTACGGCCGCTGGCCAACGACTTGCGTGTGCCATCGTCGAAGCTGCCGGTCACGTTCGTCACGCTGCCGGTGCTGGTGCCGGCAACCGTACCAAAGCCGGTGTAAGTGATGCTGCTGGCCGAGGACTGGCCCGTGCCATCGTCGAAGTTGCCGCCGACGTTGCCGATCGTGCCGCTGCCATCCACGTTGGTGGCGTTGGCGAAAGTGATGCCTTCGCTGCTCTTCGCGCCGTCGTCAAAGCCCGCGGCACCCGCCACCTGTGCGGCATCCGCCGCCGTGAATCCGCTGTAGGTGATCCCGCCCGCGCTGCCGGCGTTCGTCCCGCTCAACGTGAAGGTACCCGCTCCAAGACCGATGATGCCGGCATTGGTGGCGTTCCCGATGACATTCGCGACGTTGCTCCAGGTGCCGCCGATGCCGGTGGTCGCGCCGGCTCCGTTGGCCGCATCGAAGGTCACTGCCGTCGCGTAGTTGCCGTAATCGAGGGTGGCCGCATCGACATTGCCGCTGACGCTGCCGGCGGTGCCGAAGTTGAGTTCGTTGCCGGCGCCCGTGACCACGAGGTTCGGAGCCGTCACCACGCCGTTCAGTACTGCGTTGCCGGCAACCGTCAGGTCGTGGCTGTTGCCGTTGACCGTCCCGAGGTTCACTGTCGAACCGGTCAGGGTGACGGCGTTGCCGAGCGCGAGGGTGCCGTTGTAGGTCTGGGTGGCGCCGGTGGTGGTGACGTTGGCGTTGACGGTCAGCGTGCCCGGACCGTTCTGGGTGAGGTCCCCCGTGCCGGTGATCGCGTTGGCGACGGTGAGGTTGGTGCCGGTGTCGTTCTGCAGGGTGCCGCCGTTGTTGCCGATCGATACGGCGTGGTTGAGCGTGAACGAGGCAGTGTTTTCCAGCGTGCCGCCGTTGAGTACCAGTCCGCCGCCGCTACCGAGGTTGGCATCACCGGAAACCGACAACGTGCCGCTCTTGATGGTGGTGTCACCGGTATATGTGTTGGTGCCACTCAAAACGCCGATCACGTTCGGATCGTCCATCACCAGGCTGCCGCCGGTGCCACCGCCAATGCCACCATCGGCGAGCACACCGGAGAAGGTCCACGGCGTATTGCCGGCGCCAATGGTGAGTGTCTTGCTGCCAAGATCGACCTCACCCGCGCCAGCGAGGGTCAGGGCCGTGACACCGGCGGCAGTCAGCTGCGAGATGTCGAAGGTCGCGCCACTGGCGACGGCGAGGAATTGCCCGCCCAACACGCCGCCGTTCTTCAGCGCCAGCGTACCGCCGTTGACGTTGGTGTACTTGTACAGGTTGCCGGTGCCGGTGAGGGTGAGCGTGCCGGCGCCTTCCTTGTCGAACGAGCCTTGCGATCCATCGCCCGAGGTGACGTCGCCGCTCAGGCCAACGGTGTGGCCATTGGTGTCGAGGTGCGCGATGTTGGCGATGTGGATGGTGCGCGCCGAATTGAAATCGGCCCCGGCCCGCAGCGTGCCACCGCTGTTGATCGTGACGTCGCCGGCGCTGTCGCCGAGGCTGCCGTCGTCGGCCACCTGCAGGGTACCGTTGCTGATGGTGGTACCACCCTTGTAGGTATTGCTGGTACCGGTCAGTATTTCCGTGCCACCGGTCAAGGCCAGCGCGCCGTTGCCGCTGATGACGCCGGCGAAAGTGCCGCCCGTTGCGCCGGAGGCGTTGGTGATGGTGAGCATCTGGCTGCCCATGGCGACCGCGCCCGCGCCCGCAAGGCTCTGGATCGACGCGCCGCTGGTGGTCCCGGAAACGTCGAACGTACCGTCGGCCTGCACACCGCTGGAAGCGGCGATGCTGCCCATGCCAGAGAGCGCAAGTTTGGCGCCGCTGTCGATCGTGGTGGTGCCGGCGTAGGTGTTGACGCCGGTCAGGGTCAGCGTCTTGCTGCCCTTCTGCTCCAGCGTCCCCGTGCCGGAAATGACACCGCCGTAGGAATAGTTGCCGCCCAGCCCGAAGATCAGCGCGCCGTTGTTGGTGATGGTCGCGGGCAAGGTGAAGGTGCCGTTGCCGGACATCGACAGGCTGCCGGCGCTGTCGATCAGCAGCGTTCCCGTCGGGTCTTGCGGATCTGCGGTGCCGGTGCTGGAAGGCTCCAGCGTGAGACTGGCGTTGCCGCTGGCCGTTACCGCGTTGTCGATCTCGATGTTCCGCGCCGCCTTCAGGATGAGCGTGTGGTTGGCGCTCCAGCTCAACGGATCGAGGATGATGATGTCACCGTTGCCACTGGCGTTGTGGGTGCCGTCGCTCGAAAGAATGGTGACGTTGCCGGAGCCGAGGTTGGTGCCGAGGGTCGCTCCGCTGATGTCGCTGTTGGCGGTTGAGCCGATCACGAAATCTTCGGGATCGATCAACCAGGTACCCGCTTGCCCGAACGCCGCCAGGGTATTGATGCGCGCGCTGTCGCCAACGTGCACGCGCGTACCCGAGGTTTCGATGAGACCGCCGTTGCCGCCTTGCGCACCGCCGCGCGCGGTGAGTGTGCCGCTGATGTCGGCGCTGCCGTCGCCCTTTACCAGGATGTCGCCACCATCGCCGTTCTGCGTGGCATCGGCATGGATGCTGCCGCTCATGGCCACGTCCTGGTCGGACAACACTTGCACGCTGCCGCCGGTGCTGCCCGAAGCGTCAATCGTGCCCGAGCTGGTGACATTGCCGCCGCTGCCCACCAGACGCACCACGCCGCCGGCAGTGCTGATGCCGCCGGCCTTGATCACGCCGGAGTTGTTGACCATGTCGGTGAACAGGCCCTTCGCGGCAGAGGCCTGCAGCACCACGGTGCCGCTGGTGGCCTTGAGCGTGCCCTTGTTCTCGACCGCGGCCTGGTCGGCATTCAGCCGTTGCTGCAAGGCACCGGTGATCTCGACGCTGATGAGTCCGTTGCCATCGAAATCGAGCACGGCCTTGTCGGCGCCGTCGAGGTTGATGTGGCCGTAATCGGCCACGATCAGGCCGTCGTTTTGTACCTGTCCGCCGATGAGGCTCACCGAGCCGCCGCTGGCCGCGGCGATGGTGCCGTGGTTGACGATGCCGGCATTGGCGCCGTGCGCGTCGAGACTGAAGTGTTCCTTCAGGAAGTCGTTGGGCGTGAGGTCAAGCGTCGAGGCCACCAGCCCGCCGACGTTCAACTGCGCGCTGGCACCGAAGATGATGCCGTGTGTGTTGATCAGGAAGATCTGTCCGTTCGAGGTGACCTTGCCGAAGATCTGGCTGGGGTTCTGGTCGAGGATGCGGTTCAGCGCGATGGCACTCGTGCCCGGCTGGTTGAACAGCACCGAGGCATCCTTGCCGACGTTGAAGGTTTGCCAGTCCAGTGCCAGCATTTGGGACTGCTGGTTGATGACGGTGCTCGCGCCGCTCTGGGTGATGCTGCCCGTGCCACCGACCACCTTGCCGCCGGTGGGCGACTGGTTGGCGGCAACGGCGCCTGCGGCCGAGGCCATGCCACAGACCAGCAAGGACCCGAGCGCAAGCCCGACCCCGAAGGCGAGGTGTTTGTAGCGCAGTTGCCGTGACGGCTGCTGCGCATGCGTGCCGCGCGGTGAATGGGATACGCGTTGCTTGCTGGAAATCATGGCATTCATGATCGTGCCCCTCAAAACGTCATGTCGAAACGGCCGTACACCTGGTAATCCTTCTCGTGCGGAATCTTCTCGGTACCCAGGGGCGTCGAGACGTCCAGACGGAACAGGAGGTTGTGCCAGCGCGGCAGATGGAAGATCAGGCCCGCGCCCGCACCGCTGAAGGTCACGACCCGCCCACCATTGAGATGATCGGGCCCGACCGGATAGCCGCGTGCGTAGTCGGCGAAGGCTTCGAACGTCAGCAACTCGCCCCACGGCTGGCCCTTGAACGGCGATGCCTTCTTGGCAAAGCCGGGAGCGTTGACGTGGTATTCGAGCGAGGAGAAGAAGCCGCGGTCGGCGAGCGCAACCGCAATCGGATAGGCGCGCACGCTGTCCGGGCCGCCGATCACGAATTGCTCCATCGGCACCAGCGCATCGTTGGTGTACTGCCCGGCAAACTTGAAGAACAATTGCTGGTTCTGTGACAGGAACTGGATGCGGGTGTAGCCGAACTTCATCACGGTGAAGCGGCGTGCGTGATTCGGCGCAACCAGGTCCGGCGTATCGGATTCATCGCCCAGCGATTGGCGCAGCGCCACCGAGGCCATGTCGAGGCCGTGGAAGCGACGGTCGGTGTGCTGCAGCGAGAACCCCAGCTGGGCGACATTGAAGCGCTCGTCGGACAACTGGAACCCGATGCTGCGCAACGCGGATTGTTCGTGGATGTACTGCAGCGACCCGGTCACCGACAGGTCAGTCTGGTTGATGAACTTCCAGTTCATCCCGCCGAAGTAGCGCGAAGTGGGACCATGCACGTCGAGCGCAGCGAACTGCCCCGAGTTGAGCTGCAGCTGGCTGCGTTCGGCGCCGACTTCCGCGCCGAGGCCCGGCACCTTCGCGAACGGCAACGTGTAATCGAGCGAGCCGTAGGTATTCTGCTGCGGATCGAATCCGTAGTTCGCGCCCACGCTCAACTGGTCGCCGAGGCCGAGCGGGTTGAACCAGTCCAGCATCGCCTCGGTGCGATAGCGCCCGGTGAGGTCGGTGCCGTAGTTGCTGAGGCCGACGGTGACTGCCAGCGGCTTCTTCTCGTGCGCGACCATGATCAGGTCGGTCTGGCCGGTCTTCTCGCCCGGCTGGAAGGTCGAAGTCACCGCCAGGCCCGGCAGGTCCCTGGCATACAGCAGTGCCGTGTCCACGTCGCTCTTTTGCAGCGGCTTGCCGCGCAACTTTTCGGCGGATGCGGAAATCACCCACGGGCGGTAGTGCTTGGTGCCCTGCACCTCGATCTTGCCGATGGTGCCTTCGAGCACATCGATCTGCACGAGTTGGTCCGCACCGACGGTCTGCGCCGGCAGGAACGCAGTGGCAACGATGAAGCCGGCCTTGCGGTAGCGCGCGGTGATGGCATCGGCGACCGACTGCATCTGATCAAAGCCGAGCTGCTCGGGCTGTCCTGCCGTGCCACCCAGTTTGGCAAATTGCTCGTCGGCGAATTTCTGGATCGTGGCCGGCGTGATGCCGTCCTTCGCATGGTTGCCGACGCCCTTTACCGTGAAGCCCCTCACTGCGATGCGCTGCTCGGCGGCAGTATCGGCCTGGCGCCCGCTGACCGGTGGCAGCACGTTGGTTTCCTGGGTAACGGGTGCCGCCGGTGCAACGGGTGCGGCGGGTGAAGTCACCGCCACGACGCCGGATGGCTGCACGTCGTACACCGCTACCTGGTTGGCAAGGAACGCGTGCGCGTTGGCCATGCCGGCTTTGGCCAACGCCGCATTGATCGCATCGAGGACGCCCTGCCATTGCGCCGCGCTCAGCGCGGCCGAGCCCTTGTTGGCGGCCACGGCCTGGCGATAGGCGTCATCGATGATCTGCTGCACGGCGGGCGACCCCGCGGGCACGCCACTGACAATGATGCGCCGCGCCGCCGCCACTGCGGCAGCTGGCGGTTCGGCCGCGTGCGCAGGCACGCAGGCACCAAAAGTCGCGAGCGAAATCGCGGCCACCAATCCGAGCACTCGCATCAGACACCCCCACCCAATTTGTGATGCATTTATCATTATTGCACCGGACCGAGCATCTTGCACAGGCGCCAAAAGGTCGCGAGGCCAGCCAGCTCCGGGCGGGCAAAATCCTTGCAGGACATGTCGCAGGCACGCCACGGGCGGTGTTGCAAGCGGACGTGCCGGCCCGCCTGCGGTCACCGGCGACGCTGCGGCCCGCGTCTCCAGAAAAACAGCCACGACCACGATCGGCGCGGAAACAGGGTTGACACCGCGGCATCCCGGGAGCGCCGCGCGCCGGGTTCGGTGCGCAAGGCGCTGCGCGGCATGGTGCGGTCGGCGACCGTGTTGCGTGCCGTGATACCGCCGCTGTCGCACAAGGGACGCAGCAGCTGCCGCCGCCGGGTACGGTATTCCTCGCGGCTGATATGGCCGAGGCGATGCGCCTCGTCCAGCGCCCGCAGGCTGCGATTGATCTCGCGCAGGCGCTCGTTCACTGGAGTTGCCTCAGCAACCGGAAGCCGACGTTGTTCTGCGCACTGCCGCTGTCGCTGCGATGGCTGGCGACGGTGCAATCGGACCAGTAACTGTTGAAGCCGCCGCCACGCACCATGACACCCCCCCCGCTGACCACCCACTCCCAAAGGTTGCCCGTCATGTTCACCAACCCCCATGGATTGGGTTGCCGCCCGCGCGCCGCGATCGCTGCCCCCACGCCACCGTCGGCACCGGCCGAGGGCGGAATGCAATTGCTGTCCGGGGCCTGCTTCCAACCTTGTCCGGCGCCGGCAGCATGCATCCACTCGGCATCGGTTGGCAAACGGTAGGTGTATCCGGTGACCTTAGTCAACCATGCCGCGTAGCCCTTGGCTTCGGCAAGACTGATGTCCGCCACCGGCAGGCTGGCGCTGCCACCCTTGGCGGCGCATTGATGGGTGGCCGCGCAATATTTGTCGAACTCGCCAATCGTGATCTCGGCGCGCGACATCGCAAACGGCGCGCCGCCACCGGCGCCGGGGATCACGACCAGCGCCGGCCCGTACCCGGACCCGATGCGGTCGGCGCAGATGCGGCCGTGCCCGGCCAGGCCCGGACGCGCACAGGGATCGGCCGTGGCCGCCGGCGGCGCCACGACACCCGGGCTCGGCGTGATCGGGCGTACCGTCGCCACCATCGGTGCCGACGCATGCGGCGCGGCCGAAGGCTGCGGTGCTGCCGTGACCGCTGCCGAACCCGGCGCAGCCTGTGGCGTCGCGGCACTCGGCTTCAGCGAATCCAGCAGCTTGGCAAACGACCCGCCGGGCAATTCGCCGTGCGCGGTCAGGGACGTTTGCAGTGCACCCATGCCATCCGCATCGGTGTTGTCGAGCGAAGCCAGGCGTTTGCGCAAATGTTCGATGTCGTCCGCACTCACCGACTTGCTGCGCGCCTGCATCAGGTCGGCGACGAAATCCATGCGTGCACGCGCGGCGCGCAGGTCCTTGTTCTGGCCGACCACGCGCGCACCCTTGTCCAACGCGTCCGTGGCCGACCGGTACTTGCCGCGCTCGGCCAGGGCGATGGACTGGCCGATGTAGGTTTCGGCCAACAGCTGCGGACCTTCTGCCTTCAGGAACGGATTTTGCGGCTGCAGGACCCGGATTCGCGCCAGTGACTCGGTGGCCTTGTCGACATCGTGCGCCGCCGCCGCGCTCTTCAACGACTGGATGCGCGAGGCCACTTCAGCTGCCGCGCTCTCGGCAGCGAGCTGCGTCTGCTGTTGCTGCTGCAACGCCGCCAGCCGGTCGCGTTGCACGAGCAGCGGTTTGGATTCCGGGCTGTAGGTGAGTGCCATGGCGACCATGGTGGCCGCCTGCTGTACCTGGGCCGGCGTGGTGGCGCCCGCCGCCTGCCCGGCCACGGCATCCGGCAACTTCTGCAGCAACTGCTGCGTCGACGGCGCGTGATCATCGTGCAGTGCTTTCAAGCTGCCCGCGACCGCCGCCTGCCATTCCGGCGCCAGCGATGGACTGGCCAGCAACTTGCCCAGCGCTGCGCGCGCTTCGGGCACGCTTTGTTCCGTGGCGGTAATGCGTGCGGCCGCGGCAGCGGCGTTGGTGAGCGTGGCAAGCTGCGCCGCACGTTGCTGCAAGCGCGGCGATTTCGGGAACAGCCTGGTAGCCAGCGCCAGCCGCTGCTTCGCTTCGTCGAGCTTGCCTGCGTCCAGTGATTGGCCGATCGCGATGTCGTACTTCAGCTTCAGCTCGGCATTGTCGAGCAGGGCGCTCTTGGGGTCGATGGCGCGAATGGCATCCAGTGTTTCAACCACGTTGTCGGGCTGGTTCTGGAACAAGGCCCCCGCCGCGGTGCGGTCGCTCAGTTGCGTATCCAGGGTGTTCAACAAGCCGTTGCGTTCCTGGTCGATCGCGCTGCGGCGCGCGTCCAGTTTCGGCGAATACAGGCGCAACTGGTCGCGGATCTGGAACAGGTGCTGCACGGCGGTGTAGTTGTAACGCTTCTGCGCCGGGTCCCAATAGGTGCCGAGACGGCCAAGCAGGAAGGCAGCGATCACGTCGCCGTGCTTGGTGACGACGTTGCTCTCCTCGTCGCCGAGTCCGGCCAGTGCTGCCAGCGCCTGGTCCTCGTTGGCGTAATGCTGCGCATTGTCCGGCGCGAAGCGACTCACCACTTCGTTGACGTGGCGTGCGCCAAGGTAGCGGCTGAGTCCGTAACCGCCGCCGCCCAGCACCACGGCCGCGATCGCGCCGTAGATCAGGATCGGACGGGCACGCTCGCCCCAGCTCACGTCACGCAAACCATCGATCACCTGCAGCGCGCTTTGCAGGCGATGCTCGTTGTGGAACGCCACCGCATCGGCGAGGGTCTTGTTCTGCCGTTTGGTCAGGCCGCGCACGTGCGGCGGCTTGCGGCCTTCCTTCAACGCCACTTCGGCGCTGACCTTGTCGAACGGATGCTTGCCGGTGAGCATCTCGTAAATGACGCACCCGTAGGCGTAAACGTCGTCGCTCGGCTGCGGGTCGCCGCCACGCAGCATTTCGAGGCTGGCGTAAGCCGGCGTCAGCGCCCCCAGCGTGCTGGCGTCGAACACGGTCTGCTCGCCCGCCGTTTCGACGAATTTGCCGGCGCGCGCGATACCGAAGTCGAACACCTTGGCGACGCCGTCCTTGGTCACCATCACGTTGCCGGGCTTGAAGTCCGAGTGGACCACGCCCGCCGAGTGCGCCCGCTTCAGCGCCCAACCCATGCCTTCGATCAGTGTGCGCGCCTTCGCCAGCGGCCAGCCGTCGTAGGCTTCCTCGCGAATCAGCGCCTTCAGGCTCTTGCCGTCGATGTACTCCATCGTCATGAAGACGATGGTGCGGTCCTTGTCGAAGTCGTAGACGCGCACGATGTTGTCGTGCGCCAGTTGCTGCGAGCGGCGCGACTCGCGTTGCAACGCAATCAGCGAATCGGGATGCTTGCGGAACTCGTCATTCAACACCTTCACCGCGACGTACGGATCGCGGTCGCGCGCCTCCACCTTGCGCTCGTCACGCGCGAGATACACCACGCCCATGCCGCCGCGCCCCAGCTCGCGTTCGAGCAGGAAGCGGCCCTTCAGCAACATGCCGACGGTGGCGTACTCGCCGGTTTCGGCGTCCGCCATGCGTTGCCAGGCCGTGGTGTTCAAGCTGCCCGACGAAAACGTGCCGCCGGTGCCCGTGCCGGTTCCGGTGGATTGTGTCTGCGCAGGATGCGACGGCGGTTGCACGACGGTCGCCGCATCGCCGAGCACTTCGGCGGGCGATCGCGGATGTACCACCGTACCATCCTCGTCCGGCGGTGGGCTGGCGCTGCCGGACCCGGCGGGCGTGGTCGTGAAAACGCGGGTGACGTCTTCATCCGGCGCACTGGCCTCCGGCGTTGCCACGGACTGCATGCTCGCCATCTTCGTCAGCAGCGCGCGCACGATCTGCGGGTTGAACTGCTCCGCATCCCGCAGGTGTTCCAGCCACGCCACTTCGCGCCGGTACTGTTCGTCCGGCACGGTGCCGCGCTCACTCAAGGCGTCAAACAGGGCCGGCAGTTTCAGGCTGCCGTCGCGCAGCGCGGTGACAAGTTGTTCGATCGTGGTCATTGCTTGGTGTTCTCAGTCCTGCGCGCGCGCAACCAACTGCGGTGCCAGCTCACGCACCGCCTGTAGAGTGAAGATCACGCCGGCAGCGCAATCAACGATACCCGCTTCGCGGCGGCAGGCGGTTGTATTCCGCCGGCCGCTGCGGTTGCCCGGGCGGACATCCTTGTGGCACCGCGGCTCCGCGCGGGTAACTGTAGGTACCGTTGCGATCACGCGCCGCGTCTTGTGCCTGCCCCGATGTCTGCCCATAACCATCGCCCGCCACCCCGTACCGATCGCAATTGCCGTAACGCGGCTGCATCGGCTGGCGCCCCGCCCGGGTGTCTGCAGGCAGACGGTAGGTGTAGCCGTTGCTCTGGGTCAACCAGGTCTCGTAGGCCTTGACCAGATCTGCATTGATGGTGCTCGCCTGGATGTAGCCCCTGCCACCGGTGGCGGAACAGCGACGCGTGGCGATGCAGAAGCGGTCGAAGTCCGCCCGCGAAATCCGGCTGTGCGGCGGAATGTAGGGACGGCCCTCGGCAGGTGTCGCCGGTTGCCCGTAGACATAAGGTTGCACTGGCAGGCGCTTGGCTTCCGCGGCTTGCTTGTTCGCCTCGTTCACCTGTGACCAGGTCGGCCCGGTGTTCGCCACGGCCGGCTTCAGCGACGCCAGCAGCGCCGTGAACGAACCGCCCGGCAAGGCGCCATGCACTTTCAGGTCCTGCTGCAAGGTCCCGAGGGCGTCCGGATCGGCCTTGTCCAGCGCGGCAAAGCGGTCGCGGAATCGCTGGATGTCACTCGGACGCAGCGTCTGGCCACGCGCCGACATCAGGTCGGCGACGAAATCCATGCGCGCGCGCGCGCCGAGCAGCGCATGGTTGTTGCCGACATCCTGCACAGCCTTGCCCAACGCATCGGCGGCGACGCGGTACTTGCCCTGCTCGGCCAGGCTGCGCGCCTGCCCCATGTATGCGTCGGCCAGCAACTGTGGGCCGTCGGTCTTCAGGAACGGGTTGTCCGGCTGCAAACTGCGGATGCGCGCCAGGGATTCCGATGCCTTGGCGACGTCGTGCGCGGCGGCCGCACTCTTGAGCGACTGGATGCGCGACGCGACTTCCGCAACGTCGCCCTCCGCCGCGAGCTGCGCCTGCTGTTGTTGCTGCAGTGCCGCCAGGCGATCGCGCTGCGTCAGCAGCGGCTTCGACGCCGGAGCGTAGGCGAGTGCCATGGCCACCATGTTCGACGCCTGCTGCACCTCGGCCGGCGTGCTGGCATTGGCCGCCTGACCGGCGACGGCATCCGGCAACTTCTGCACCAACTGCTGCGTCTGCGCCGCGTGATCATCCTGCAAGGCCTTCAGGTTGCCCGCCACCGCAGCTTGCCATGCCGGCGTCAGCGCCGGCGCGGCCAGCAGCTTGGCCAAGGCGTCGCGTGCCTGCGGCGCGCTCTGGTTCGCCGCCGTGAGCCTGGCGGCGTTGGCCTGTTGCAGCGTCGCCAATTGCGTGGCGCGTTGCTGCAGGCGCTTGGCGTTCGGGAACAACTGAGTTGCCAGCGCCAACTGCTGCCTGGCTTCATCGAGTTTGCCGGCATCCAGCGACTGGCCGATCGCGATGTCGTATTTCAGCTTCAGCTCGGCGTTGTCGAGCAGCGCGCTCTTGGGATCGATCGCGCGAATCCGGGCCAGCGTTTCAACCACGTTGTCCGGCTGGCTCTTGAACAAGGCCCCCGCGGCGGTGCGTTCGCTCAATTGCGTGTCCAGCAGGTTCAGCGAGCTGTTGCGCTCCTGCTCGATCGCACTGCGGCGCACGTCCAGCTGCGGCGCGTACAACTTCAACTTGTCGCGGATGTCGAACACGTGTTGCACGCCCGCGTAGTCGTAGCGCTTTTGCGCGGGATCCCAGTAGCTGGCCAGGCGCGCGAGCAGGTACGCACCGATCACGTCGTTGTGCTTGACCACCACCGTGCTCTCGCTGCTGCCCAGTCCCACCAGTGCCTGATAGGCGAGGTCCTCGTTCGCGTAGTGCTGTGGATTGGCGAGCGCGAAGCGGCTGACCACCTCGTTGACATGGCGCACGCCGAGGTAATAGGTGGCGCCCCACGCGGCAACGGCCAACACCACCACGGCGGCCGAACCCCATATCAGGTACGGGCGGGCGCGCTCGCCGAAACTGATGTCACGCAGGCCTTCCACCACATCGCCGACGTTCTGCGCGCGTTGCTCGGCATGGAACGCGACCGCATCGGCCAGCGCCTTGTTCTGGCGCTTGGTCAGGCCGCGGACGTACGGAGGCTTGCGCCCTTCCTTCAGCGCAACCTCGGCGCTGACCTTGTCGAACGGATGCTTGCCGGTCAGCAGTTCGTACAACACGCAACCGAAGGCGTAGATGTCATCGCCCGGCTTGGGGTCGGCGCCCTGCAACATTTCGAGGCTGGCGTAGGCGGGGGTCAGCGCACCCAGCGTGCCGGCGTCGAACACGGTCTGTTCGCCAGCCTGGTTGTCGAACTTGCCGGCACGCGCGATACCGAAGTCGAACACCTTCGGCACACCGTCCCTGGTGACCATCACGTTGCTCGGCTTGAAATCCGAATGCACGACGCCGGCCTTGTGCGCGCGCTCCAGCGCCTGCGCCATGCCCTCGATCAACGGGCGCGCCTTGGCCAGTGGCATGCCGTCGTAGGCTTCCTCGCGGATCAGGGTCTTCAAGCTGCCGCCGTCGATGTACTCCATCGTCATGTAGACGATGGTGCCGTCCTTGTCGAAGTCATAAACGCGCACGATGTTGTCGTGCGCCAACTGCTGCGAGCGGCGCGACTCGCGCTGCAACGAAATCAGTGAATCGGGATGCCGGCGGAATTCATCGTTCAACACCTTCACCGCGACGTAGGGATCGCGGTCACGCGCTTCCACCTTGCGCTCATCCTTGGCAAGAAACACCACGCCCATGCCGCCGTGGCCGAGCTCGCGTTCGAGCAGGAAACGCCCCTTCAACAACATGCCGACTTCGGCATGCTCGCTGCCCTCGGCTTCGGCCAGGCGCCGCCAACTGGCCGTGTTCACGCTGCTGCCCGAGGCCGTGCCGGTGGGTCCGCCCGACAGTGTCGATTCCGGTGGCGCAGCAGCAGGCCCACTCGGCGCCGGCGTGGCCGCACCCGCAGCAGTTGCCGGGCGCAGCACGACCGTGCCGTCCTCCGGTGGCGCGGCTGCCGCCGGGTCCACCGCGACGCCGGCAGCCGTTTCGGGCTTGCCCGGCGCACCTCCCGTGAACATGCGCGTGCCGTCGGCCTCCGAGTCGTCTGCATCTGCCGCTGCGGCGGGCTGCAAGATCGCCAACCGTGCCAGCAAGGCTTCCACGACGTCGGCATCGCACTGACCCGAATCGCGCAACTGCGCAAGCCAGGCCTGCTCATGGCGATATTGCTCATCCGGCACCGCGCCGCGCTGTTTCAGGGCATCGAACAACGCCGGCAGTTTCAGGCTGCCGTCGCGCCAGGCACCGATGAGTTGCTCGAGTGTGGTGATGGCCATGCCGATCTCAATCCTGCAGGCGCACGACCACCGCCGACACGTTGTCGCGTGCGGCCCGGGAAAGCGACGTGTCGAAGACGTCCTGCAGCACCGCGTCGGGTGCCACGTGGGCGTGACAGGCGGCATCCAGCTCGGCGTCCGACATTTCCTTGTTGACGCCGTCGGAACACAACAGGAACTGGGTACCCGGACGATTGCCCGCGACCACCCAATCGACGAACAATGATTCCTCGGCCCCGATTGCACGGGTCAAGGCGCCCGCGCCGGCTGGCGCGGAGCCGCCACCAAATTGGGTCACATCATCCTTGGCGCCATACACGTGGTCGCGGGTGATCTGCGTGAGCCGGCCGTCCTCGAAACAATAGGCGCGGCTGTCGCCCACCCAACCGCACAGCATGAAATCTTTCTCGTGCACCAGCACCACCACGGTCGAGCCGATGATGTCCGAGCCACGTTGCGCGGCAATGCGGAGCAGGTCGGCATTGATGCCGACCAGGGTGTCCTCGATCAATTCGATGAACTCGAACACGTCGTGATCGCGCGGCAACGCCGCCAGGCGTTCCACGATCATGCCACTGGCGAGATCGCCGGCCGCGTGGCCGCCAAGGCCGTCGGCCACCACCCACAGGCCGGCCTCCTCGCGCACCAGGATCGCATCCTCGTTGCGGCGCCGGACCTTGCCGGTGTCGGTGCGCCCCGCCGACTTGAAGTGCACGGTCATGTCCCCACCTCGATGACAGCTACGGGCCAATGCAGGCGGTTCGTTCCAAGCCCTGCCGCGGTTGCAATCTGTGCGCGCGCGTCTTCGCTGGTGGCCGCTGCCAGCGCCGCGGCGAGCGCCTGAGCCGGAACGCGCACGAGTGTATCAGTCGCCAGCAACACCAGCCGGTCGCCCGCGTTGACCAGGCAGCTGATTTCATCGCAGCGTGGCTCGCCGGAGGTGCCAAGTCCCGGGGTCGGCAGCACGCGCGCATCGCCCAGCACGCCGGACAGGTCATCCGGACGCGCGGTGTCGGCCTGGTCCGGCAACACCTCCGCGGCGGCATCGTTGAACAGGGAACGCAATTGGCCGCGCCGCCAATGCCAGGCGCTGGCGGCGCCGACCCGCAACAACGCAGCTTCACCGGCCACCACCCGGGCAACGATGACTGCACCATCTTCCGGTATCGGATCCAGCAGGTCCTCACTGCGCTCGCGCAACGCCGGGTGCAGCGCACGCAATTGTTCGCACCAACGCTGGGTGTCGGCCAGCGACCCGAGTTCATCCAGCAAAGCGCCAGCCCGTGCGGCGGCTTGCCGGCGTGGATCAGGTGGCCCGTTGTCGGCAGCCAGTACCGCGACGACGCCTGCTTGCGCGAACACCACGCCCGTATTGGCTGCAGCAGCTGCGGCTGGCTGCGGCGCGGGCGCCGCCGCCGGCGCTGCGGGTGCAGGCACGGCTGCAGCGGTGCCCGGCATCGGCACCACGGTGCGATCCGGATCTTCGTAAGGCGGGCTCGGCGCGGCATCCACGGCAACCGGCGTTGGCGGCATCGCGGCCGCGCCGGGCAACGGCCCCACCAGTTCGTCGAGCAGGGATTCGGCGGCGGGCGTCGCTGCAACGCCCGCGCCGCCAGTGGCAGGCGGCGTTCCGGGCAGCAGTCCGGCCAGCACGTCATCGAGATCATCCGGCAACACCGCAGCACCAGTCGGAACGGGCGGCGGCCTGCGCGGATGTGTCTCGGCTGACGGCGGCGCGAGCACGCCGAGGGTGCGCCAATCCGCCGGCACCCGTGTCGCATCGAGAAACGCCGGGTAGTCCGCCGGCCGCGGCAAGCCGTGGGTCAGCACGGCACAGGACGGTACGCGCGGACTGCCATGCGTCCACCACAGGCAGGCGTCATCGGTCTCCATGCACACCGCCAGCCATGCAGCGAGCTGGCGATCTTCTGCGACTGCCTGCCAGGACATGCGCCACACATCGGCCTGGGTCCAGTCGGTGGCCTCCGAGCGCGCCGCGGCGGCGGCGTGCAGCCAATCGATGGGCGCCGGCAAGGCAGCAACGGTTGCATCAAAGGACTCCGCGGTCGGCGTGGCATCGGCGCCCCGGCAGGCACTCTCGAGCGCATCGAACCAACCCGCGCCGTTACGCACGATCCGGCCGAAGGTATCGGCATCGGTCAATGGACAAGCCAGCACCATCGGAAAACTGCGGCCGACACGATCCACCGAAGGACCGGTGACGCCGATCCAGGCGGTCACGCCACAGACCCCGGGCATCAAGGCAAACCGCCACACCGGTGCGGCCTGCCACAGGCTGCGCCAGTCTTCGCCGAACGCTGCGCGCGCGGCGCTGACGGCCGCTTCGAAGCGCGCATCCCACGCCGACACGAATGCACCGGGCAAGCGCCGCTGGACGAAATCGCCCATGCCGGGAAGCTTGCCGAAGAAACCTACGCCACCCGGTGCGGCCATCGATCTACCCTCCGCACCGGAAGCGTCGTACCGCGGTGTTGAGGAACGGGTTCTTGAGGCTGCCGGCGAGCACCGAGAACTTCGCGACATGGCCCCCGAAATTGAAGGTGGCGACGAAGCTCAAGTCCGACTGCTTCTGCAGGTGGCCTGCATCCAGCGCCCGGAAGAACGCCCAATCGCCTGGGTAGCTGAAGGTGCTCAACAGATTGCCCGAGGTATCCCAGGCCGAAACCGTGGCCAGTCCCGGTTTCGGTCCCGGCCATTTCATCGCCATGCGCGACGGCGCGCCTGGCGTGTAAGTGAAGGTCTGCCCGTCGATGTCGATCACCAGCTTGCCGATGCCATCGCCGAGTTGCGGATTGGCGATGGTGAAATCCACTTCCGGCTGATTGGCGCCGGTGTGGAAATAAGCCTGCTTGATCTCGTCCGCCAACTGGGCTTCATACAGCACCCCCGGCGGACCGGCCACTGCACCCGGGCCCGTCTTCCATTGCCAGCTCGAGCCACTGGCGTCGACCAGCTTGGACAGGGTTTGCGTGTAGTACGCATCGAACGCGCCGCCGTAGCCAAACAACGCGGCAAAGTTCTGCAGCGGGATTTCCTTCGCGGATGCCGCGAACGGGAAGCGGCCTTGCGTGAACGCGGCGCAGTTTTTTCCGACCGCCTGCTGGAATTGTTTGCCCAGCGCGCTCTTGGTGCCGCTGGCCACCAGCGCCTCGGTCTTGCCGGTCAACGCCGCCAGCCATGTCGAGACCGGCGACGGCAGCGCCGCAACCTGCTGCTGGGCCAACAGCATCTGCGGATTCGCCTGGCCGGCCGCGTCGGTGAAATCGCTCATCGTCAGCAGGGTCTTGCTGAGCTGGCCGATCGCCTGCAAGGTCTGGTCGATCGGTGCAGCGCCCGGCCCACCTTCCGACAACTTGTCGAGTGCGTCGAAGTGTGCGGTGATGGCATCACCCGGCTTGGCTGCCGGCGCGCTGGCGGCCGCGCTGCCCGCCAGCACCCGCGACAGCGCATTTTGCGTGGCTGCCTGTGCTGCCTGCTGCTTCGCCAAATCTTCCAACCCTGCCTTGGCCTTGCCGGCCGTGCCATCATCCGGCGCGCGCAACATGTCACTGGTGTTGTCGGCCACGACCTTCAGCAATGCCTTCAAGGGCGAACTTGGCCCGGCCAGCTTGGCCGCGACCGCGCTGGCGGCCTGGATGTCGGTGATCGGCTGCAAGGCGAAGTCGTTCAGCAGGTCATCCCACTGTTTGATGTAATCCTGTTCGTACAGCGCGAGCACCTGTTGCTGCATGCGCGACTTGGCCAGGGTGTCCATCCTGGTCGCACCGAACACCCAGTCGTCCTTGGCAAACTGGTCCACCGCATCGCTGATGCCCTTGTCCACTTCGCGCCGGAACACCGGCTGCGTGTACAACGCCGGCACCGGTTGCGACAGCGGCGCGCCGCTCTGGCGCCGGAACACGTTGCCGAGCAGGCCCATCGCCTTGTCGAGATCCAGCGGTGGATCGTTCGACACGGCCTCCTTCAACTTGAGGTTGCCGTACACCAGCGTGGCGAGATCGGCCGTCTGCAAGGTGGCGCGCGCCTGCGCAACCAGGCCCTTGTCCAGCGGCAGTGCGCGCAGCTTTTTCGGATCCTGCACCAGCACCGCGAACTGCTTGCCCAAGGCTTGCTGCAACACGGTGTCGCTCGGGAAGATCCGGTTCCACTCGATGTTGGTGAGTGCCACCAACTGGTTGGTATCGCGATGGGCGGGCTCGCCCAGCATCAGGTAACCCTTCAGGTAGTAGTACAGCGCCTGCGGATCGCTTGCGCTGCTGGACAAACCGTTGCGAAAACGCATCGCCACGCCCGGCAGCAGCAGCGCATTGAGTTCGCGCAGGTAGGCACCGTGCACTTCATCGCCCACGGCGTTGCCCTGGTACAGGCCAAAGCGCATCAACCACGGAACATTGCCCTGGTACTTGCGCGCGACCGCTTCCACCGAGGCCATCGCATCCAGCCGCTGCAGCGCCTGCGCGAAATAGGTCTTGTCGTCGGTTGCGCCGGTGACGTCGGCCTTGGCCGGATATTGCGCCACCGCCGCCTGCACTTCGCCCAGATAGGCGTGATTGCGCCCGTAGCTGGTGAACAGCGCGGCCAGCAGCAACACCGTCACCAGCGCCACGCCGGCATACACGCCGATCTGCATCAGCACCTTGCTGCGTTCCAGCTTGGGGTCGGTGCCAGCGAATCCGGATTCGTGGAACAACACGTCCTTCAGCAGGCGCTCGACGAAGAAGGTCCGCTGCTTGGCGCTGGACGGCTGCACGCGCGTCGGATCCAGCCCGAAGGTGCGCGCGACCGCACCCATCATGCGGTCGATCGGCGTGCCTTCCTGGGTACCCGAGGTCAGGTAAACGCCGCGCAACAGCGGCGGCGTGCCGTATTGGTGACCACTGAACACGCCTTCCACGAACTGCTTGACGATTTCGCGCAGGGATCCCATCTGCAGCGGGAACGAGAGCACCGCGGCACGCCGGTTGCGATCGCGTTCTTCGTACAGGCGATCCAGCACGCGCGCGTTGAGCTGGTCGATCAGGAGATCGAATTCGCCGGCGAACGCGGACGCTGCACTGCCGTCCATGGTCTGCGCCACCGGGAAGGAAACACCCCAAACCTGATTGCGATTCTCGGCGTCGAGGTTGTCGAAGAATTCGGTGAAGCCCGCGACGAGGTCGCACTTGGTCAGTACCAGGTACACCGGCACGCCGATGTGCAACTGTTCGCCAAGTTCATCCAGGCGCCGGCGCACCGCCGCGACGTGTGCCTTCACGCCGGCGGCATCCAGCGTCAGCAGGTCGGACACGCTCATCGCGACCATCACGCCGTTGATCGGGCGACGCTTGCGGTAGCGGCGCAGCAGCTTCAGGAATTCAGCCCAGGCGCCCGCATCGGTCGCATGGTCGGAATCCTGCGTGGTATAGCGGCCCGCGGTGTCGAGGAACACGGCCTCGTCGGTGAACCACCAGTCGCAATTGCGGGTACCGCCGATGCCGCGCAGCGCATCCTTGCCGAACTGGTCGGACAAGGGGAAATGCAAACCGGAGTTCTGGACCAGGGTGCTCTTGCCCGAACCCGGCGGACCGATCACCACGTACCACGGCAGCGTGTACAGGTTGCCGCCGCCATGGCGGCGCTTGCGCAGGGTTTCCACCGCCTCGCTGAATCGCGACTGCAGTTGCGCGCGCTCGTCGGCGCTGCGGGTGTCCGGTTCGCCGGCCACCGGCGCCTGCGCCGCGACTTCGCCCGACAACTGCCTGGCCTTGTTGCGCGCACGCAAGGCAGCCACCTGCAAGGCGATGGCCCAAATCGCAACGATGATGACAATCACCACCAGGCGCGGGATCGGGTTGTACAGCGGCTGGCTGTTGCCGATGCCCAGGTACGGACCACCAAACCAGACCAGCAGCGACAGCAGGATCACGCCGACCAGGGCCCAGAACCAGCCCGATTTCATGAAGCCAAGCACTTTACCCATGGCTTCAGCCCTCCGGGATGTAGATCAGGTCGACGCGGCGGTTGCGCGCGCGGTTGGCGGGAAGATCGGGCGGCGTGGCGATCGGTTGCGATGCGCCGGCGCCGGAGGATTCAAGCCGGCCGGGGTCGTTCAAGCCTTGTTCGAGGATCTGCTGCACCGCCTGGGCGCGCGCGGCCGAGAGCGCGAAGTTGTCCTTGAACTTCAGCGAATGGATAGGTTGGTCGTCGGTGTTGCCGACCACGATCACGCGCCCGGGCACCTGGTTCAGCGCGGCCGTGATCGCGTGCAGCACCGGCACCACGTTGTCGCTGACATCGACGCCACCGGAATCGAACATGCCGGCGGCCGACAGGCGCACCAATTCGCGGCCGTTGTCCTGCTCGATGATTTCCAGCTTGCCGGCTGCGGCTTCCGGCGCCAGCAATTCGCGCAGGGTCTTGTGCGCCGGCGGCGGCGGGCGCGTGGCGTGATCGGGCAGCACCACGTTCTCGAGGCCCACCTGCGACGTCAACGCACTGATCGGCGCCGATGCCGAATTCAGACGCGAAAACAGGAACAGGAATACGCCGAGCAACAGGCACGCGGCAGCGGCCGCGATCACCCAGAACGGTACGTAGCGGATCACCGGATTGCGGCGGTCCTCGATGCCGCGCCAGTGCGGCGACAGCTGCGCCGCCGGTGCCGCGCGTTGGGCGCGGACGCGGCGGTACAGGTCTTCCTGGATGTCGGCCAGCTTGGCGCGCCCACCGGCCTCGATCTGGTAACGCCCGGCAAAGCCGAGCATCAGGCAGAAGTACATCAACTCGATCAGGTCGATATGGCGCGGCACGTCGCCGATCAGGCGATCGAGGATCTGGAAGAACTTTGCGCCACCATAGGTTTCACCATGGAAGGTCACCAGCAGGGTTTTCTGCGACCAGCCGCTCTGCTCACCCCACGGCGCATTCAGCACCGCTTCGTCCAGCATCGTGCACAGCACGTAGCGCGCGGCGGTAACCGTCTGGGCGGGGATATTCGCGGCCTGCGCGCGCGCCTCGAAGCGCCGGATCTGCGCGACGGTCTGCTCGCGCAGGCGTGCGATGTCGGGTGGATTGGCGCTGTGCCGCAACTCGACGCCCAGCAACAATAGCGGCGTGGCGGCACGCACCAGCGGGTTGTTGCCCCCCGCCATCAGCGCGTTGACGTCGGCCGGTGCAGCAGCCGACGGCGGCGGCGCGGCCGGCCGGCCGGCCGACGCTGGGGGTGCCGACGGCGCGGGCGGTGCGCCACGCGGCCGCACCATGGTGCGATCGTCGTGGCCGTCATCAAAGGGACCGTTCGGGGTGTTCATGTCAGCCTCCCCTGATTGCCCATAGCTGCAAGGCCAAACCGGCAAACGAGTTGCCAAAATGGAACGCGATGCCGCCGGAAGTCTTCAGCTCGCGCCACATCGCGGAATGCTTGTCGAACTCGAAATACAGATAGCCCGAGTTGTAGGGAATCTGGCGCGGTGCCACCGGCATCGGCGCGACCGCAACGCCCGGCAATTGCAGGTTCACCAGGTCGCGGATCTTTTCGACCGGGCCGATCTTCGATTGCGTCGGCAACTGACGGCGCAGCTCTTCGGAGTTCAAGTCGGCCTTGGCCGCCAGCACGAAAACCGCGGTATCGAGCAAGGTGCGATCGGGCACCACCGCCACCCACACGCCGTAGCGGCGTTCCTGGATCGGAATCGGAATCGCGGTTTGTTCCATCACCGCGCTCAGGCTGTTGCGCAACGCGACGATCACGGGCTCGAAACTTTCCCGCAGCGCTTCGTGCCGATATGGCGGAAACTGGGTCGGACGTTTGCCGGTGGCCGTGAACGTGGCCAGTTCACCGGCCATCGCCACCAGTTCGCGATACAGCATTTCCGGATGCACCAGCGGCGCCGCCGACAGGTGCGCGATCAGCGGCTGCCAACGGTTGACCACTTGCAACAGCAGGAAGTCGGCAATCTCGGCCGCGCCACCGCGATCGGTCAGCGCAACACGGCTGGCCAACGCTTCGCCGCGCTGATGCAGCAAGCCCAGCAATTCGGTGAGGAAGGTGACCAGACGTTCCGCCGCCTGGCAGCTTTGCGCGGTCGCGATAAACGCTTCGTCCAGCATCACGCGACGATCGGAGCGGCACTCGACGATGCGCGCCAGCGGGATGCGGGTCAGGCCCTCCATCGGCTGCGACTCCGGCAACAGGCGCGCAGCCATGCCGCCCACTTCCAGCGGCGTGGTGCCATCGACACTGCCGGAGGCATCGCGCACTTCGGTTTCGCGCACGCGGAAGCGGAACAACTGGTCGGCGGGCGCATCCGGCCGGCCGCTGTCGGGTTGCGTTGGCGAGCGCAGCGGCAGGGTCAGGTATACCGTCTGGTCGCGGCAGTCCACGGGGACGTCCATGGGCAGCGGCAGTGGGTCATCGCCCGGCATGTCGAATGGCGTACCGTCGGGGAACACGCCGCGCGCATGCTTGATGCCAAGCTTGCCGACGCTGAGCAGGTCGCCTTCCAGTTCCAGTTCGTTGAAGCCCCACGCGTACGCGGCCAGCCGGCCCGCGCGCAGCTCGACGTAGCGTTCGAGGTAGCGCTCCTGCTGCTGCAGGTGTTGCGGCCGCAGAAACAGCCCCTCGCTCCATACCACTTTGTTGTTACGTGCCATGCCTGCGCCTGATTGTCATGAGGTGAATCGAGCCCGGCGCCAACGCCGGGACGGTTTGCCACATCGCTGCATCGTTCAGCCCTGCCGCGGCCGCTGCGCCTTGCGCGCGGATTTCAAGCGCGCCAGTTGCTCTTCGTAAGCACGCGCGAACTCATCGCCGAACAGCCGCCGGAAACAAGCATCCGGATCGGCCACCAGCGACTGGTAATGCTCGCGATACCGCTCCCAGTGCTTGCCCTTGCCGCCAAAGCCGTAACGACTGCCTTCGCCCTCACGGTCGAAGTGTTCCGGATCGAAATGCCGCAACACTGCGTCGAAGCCCGCACGCACCCCGGCCAGCATCGCCATCTGGTGGCAGCGGATGTCGTCGAAGGCGTCGTCGAACGCAGCCGGGCCGGTGAGGAAGGCCGGATCCGGCGGCGCCAGGATTTTCTTGATCGCTTCGTCGGTACCAAGCGCGAACTTGAGCGGGTTGTTTTCGGAACGCTGGATCACCGTCACCGGCAGACGGAAGGTGTTCTTGATTTCGGCGCGTGCACGCAACACGTCCATCACCCCGTCGACCACGATGTGCAGGATCGCGTCCAGCTCCGGCGCTGGCTGCAGCGATCCGCCAACCGCCGGAGCCGCCGGCGCGGCGGATTGCGGAGGGTGTGGTGCTGCCGGTTGCGCGGGGCGAGCGGGCGGAGTTTCGGCGGGCCAGATCGGCGGCGGCGCAGCGGGCGGCGCGGGGGCCGCCGCGGGCGGCTCGGACGGCCAAATGGGTGGCTGCGCAGCAGGCGGCGCCGGACGCGACGCTCCAGGTGGGGCGGCGGGTGCCGGCGCCTGTGCTTGCGGTGGCGCGGGGGCGGGTGCCACGGGTTGCTCCGGCGCCAACGGATCCCAATCGTCCGGCAAGGTGCTGGATGCGCGCTGCACGTTGGTCGTCGGCGGCCGGAAATGGTCGTCCATGCCTGGAGAGTGGTTCCAGTCCGGCACCGGTGGTGCCGACGGGTCTGGCTCCGGAGTGAGCGGCGCGTCGAGAAAGCTCAAGGGATCAAGGTTGCCGCCGGCGGCGGCAGGGGCATCTGGAATCAGGCTGTCGCCGCCGCCACGCGGAGCGGAAGGAATCAGGTTGTCCGGCGGTGTTCCGGCGCGACTTGGGGAACCACCAGCGAGCGGCCCACCCAAGCCGAAATCCAGCAGATCGTTGCCGGCTGCCGTCGGCGGCAATGCGAACGTGGCCGGTTCGGGCGGCGCGGCAGGTTGCTCCGCAGCTGGTGGCGACGCAGCGCGGGGCGCGGCGTGCATGATGGTCGCGTTGTCCTGCTGCAAGCTCACCGCGATGTCGAAATTGTCAATGCGCAGCCGGTCGCCATCCTTGAGCGGCGCCGGATCGCCCTTGATCAGCGGTGAGCCATTCAAGAGCATGCCGTTGGTGCTGCGGTCCTCGATGAAGTACAGGCCGTTGACGTAACGCACCATCGCGTGCAAACGCGACACCCCCGCCGCCGCCAGGGGCCAATCGCAGTCTTCGGCACGGCCGATGCTGCCATCCTTGGCCGCAAAGGTCTTGCGGCTGCGCGCGCCCAGCAGCGTGGCCTGGTTGCCGGTCACGGCGAGGGTGAGAACTTGTGGCTCTGGCGTACTCATGCTGTCCTCGCAGCGCCTCCGTGGGCCGGTGGCGTACCCAGCAGTTCGAACGCACGCTGGATGAAGGCTGTCCGGCGCGCAGCGAACTTGGCTTCGTCCAGCGCCGCCAGCATGGTGACGGCCCCGGCTGCGACCATCGCCGTCATGTGTTCCGGCGGCGGCACCGGGGTTTCCTGTTTGGCCGGGGCAAGGCTGCCGCCAGCCATGCCGGCGGTGGCCGCGATCACCGCGCCCAGTGTCTCGAATCCACCCGCATTGGCAAATTCGAACGCCGCGCGCCGGTTGTCCTCACTGGGATCGCGCACCCACTTCTCCGCGAGCGAGGCACCGGCCTTCGCCTCCACCGGCAGATTCTGGTCGCGCGCGCACTGGCACACCCAGGCCACGACATAGCGCTTG
The DNA here is from genome assembly GCA_035688305.1 of Rhodanobacteraceae bacterium. GTDB lineage: Bacteria > Pseudomonadota > Gammaproteobacteria > Xanthomonadales > Rhodanobacteraceae > 66-474. The sequence continues at coordinate 14,590 of DASSNC010000020.1, read as the reverse complement.
GGCAACAAGCGGGCCAGCAACTTCAACGCGTCCTGTTCCTTGCCGGCATCCAGCAAGGCCTGCACGGCCTCGCGCGGTGCCATGTTGTCGCGCAACATCGCGCCGGCTTCGTCGGCCAGGGACATTTGCGCTGCTGCCTGCTTGATGTTGGACATGCGCGCCCCCCTCAGGTCAGTTTGATGATGGCACCGGTGATGCCGACCTGCGCACCACCCAACACCTTGGTCGAAACACCCGATTCGACCGCCGCCGACAGTGCGCCCACCATCTTCGCCGTGGTCATCGCCTCCAGTTCCACCTTCATGCCCTCGACCTTGACCCCCATCATGCCGACGGCTTCGATCTTTTGCATGCCGTTGATCTTGATGGTACTGCCCTTGATCTCGATTTCTCCGGACGCCTTCATGGTGATGCTGGACATCCCGCACACGAGCTGGATCTCCGTTCCCGCGTCGAGCTTGAATTTCTGGGTGATGTCGTGGGTGCTGTTGGCACCGACGGTGAGCTTCTCTTCCTGATCGACCTTGTGCGTGCGGTTGTTCTGGATGGTGACGGTCTGGTCGTTCTTGACGGTCAGTTTGTCGTCGTTGTCGATCGTGTGGGTGCGGTCGTGCTTGATCTCGGCGGTCTGGTCGTTCTTGATGGTGATGATCTCGTCGTGGTCGATCGTCACCGTGTGGTCGTTCTCGACTTCCTCGTGCATGTCCTTCTGCGCGTGGATGAAGAAGTCTTCCTCGCCCTTCTTGTCCTCGAAACGCAGCTCGTTGAAATCGGCGTCGCCACCGAGCAGGCTGCGGCTCTTCACGCCGCTCTGGGTCTTGTTCCCGGGCAGGCTGTAGGGCGGCATGTTGTCAGCGTTGTAGACACTGCCGACGATCAGCGGGCGGTCCGGGTCGCCCTCGATGAAGCTCACCACCACTTCCTGGCCCACGCGCGGGATGTTGACCGCGCCCCAGTTCTTGCCGGCCCACGACGACGCCACGCGCGCGAAGCATGAGCAGTGGGCGTTTTTCTTGTCGGGCATGTTCCAGTGGAAGTTCACCTGGATGCGCCCGTACTTGTCGACCGCGATGTCCTCGTCGGTCTTGCTGCCGGTGACGATCGCGGTCTGCACGCCGACGATGACCGGCTTCTCTGCGGTCGGCATCGTCCGGAATGGCTGCTGGCTGCGGATCGCCGTGAAACTGCAACACACTTCCTCACGCGGCCCGGTGGCGTCGGAGCCATGCTCGGGGTTTTCGATCTGCACGGTCGAGCCGACGACGAGATATTCCTTGTTCAGGCTCGACCGGGGAAACCCCTCCAGCGTGAACAGGGCGCCAGTCAACAAGCCGCTCGCTGAAGTTGTGCCCGACACTTCTGACTGCGCCGCATTGATCGCTTCAATGCGAACCTGGGCGTAATGCTCGCCGACGGCACTGGTGACGTGAGCTCCAGGGTAATCGAATGATTCGAGCCCCGAAACAGAATGGTTTTCGTCGGCGTTGTCGATGGTTGATGAACCGAGCAGCTTCGTGCGCGGTTTCAACGGATCGTAGTCGGTCAGCGAATATTTGACGGTCTGCACCGAACGCGCCGCGGAAAACTCGGTGATGGCGGTTTCGTGCTGGCCGGTGTCCGCAGCTGTCTCCGGCAAATACGGGAGCGTCGCGAATCCCGGCGTGGCCGAGTGGGCGCCCAGGGAATCGGCCAGCACCATGGTGTGCACGCCGTCGGAATGCTGGAAAAAGTAATAGATCCCTTCCTGCTCCATCAGCCGGCTGATGAAATTGAAATAATCCTCGCGGTACTGCACGCAATACTCACGCTTGGGATAGTTTCCGGAGAGGCTCTGTTTGACGTCGCTGTAGCCGATCTCCCCGAGTACGGTCTTGACGATCTCGGGCACCGACTGGTTGAGGTAAATCCGGCAATCCACTTTGTGCAGCAGTAGCCATGGTTTAGGCACCAGGGTTGCCATGTACTCCGAATAACGCTTGCCCTGGAAGCTGCCAACTCCACCTTGCGAGACATCCGCGACGATGCCATTGAATTTACGTTTGTAGTCTTCCTCCTCGTAGGTCACCGTGATCGAGCTGCCCAGCAGGGAGCGCAGGTCAATGTCATCGACCTCGCTCCACATCTTCAACTGGTAGGAAAACAGGTGCCCAAGCTGCTCGCTGCCCGACAAGCTCGCAGGCAACAGCTTCTCCCCGAGATCCGACTTCATGGTCATCAGGTACTTCATATCCACCCCTCAAGCAAAGCCATGAGCTGCCGACGACGCCCACCTTCGCCACGGTGCACCACGGACCCGCAGCATAGCGCGATCGCCTTGCCGCGCATGCCCACCATCAGCCGCCGATTCGGTCGTGTGGCGCCCGGCAGCCGCCAAGCGGATGAGAAACGTTGCATGCATATCATTACCACTGTTGCATAAGGTCATCCACGCGCTGACGCATGCTCTGCTCCAGGCATGCCGCGTTGGCGCCGCAGGCGTCGCGGGTCTTCAGCCACCGGCGTTGGGCCTTCTGAATGACGGCACGCGGTTTGTCGGTTCGCAGCAGCCTGCCGCGATAGGCGGCCGCCACGCTACGATCGTAGGTGGCCAATGCCCGCGAATCGCAAATGGTCTTCTCGACAACGCTGCTCGCCTTGGCACAGTCGAAAGATGCACGGATCGGCTCGTGCGGACTCAATCTGCGCAACACCAGCACATCGGGGCCACCAGGTTTGCCAATCAACATCCGATTGCCCGTCAGCACCCACCATGTGTCGTCCCAGAATGGATCCTGGGACTTGCAGTGGATTTGCAATGGTGAAACCGCCACGTTGGGCAAATGCAGGTCGAAATCCGCCAAAGTGGGCAGGGGCGGCGTCTCGTAAGCTGGTGGGCGGCGAAAATTCCTGCCAATGAAATGTTGCAGGGTTTCGGTCGGCAAGGCCGCGAACGTCGGACTCTTGCAGGCCAGCGAGCCATCGGCGCGCTGAATCACATCCTGGTCAACGGTGAGCAAGCGTCCGAGCAGGCGTGGATCGTTGGGGAAATACAGCCAGTGCGGCTGATCGCTTCCATCCACAGCCACTTGAATGACCTGCCACTGGCCCAGCAGTCCGGCCGGTACGGCGGTGGCGGCAGATACCGTCACCATGCTGCAACCGGTCAGCAAGGCCAATCCGAAAAGTCGTATCCACCGGGAATGAAAGCGCGCCATGGCAACTCCAGGTCAGGACTTCGCCGCAAGCAGGACGGCCGCGAATTTCACTGCGATGTGGGCAATGTCGGCAGCGTGGTCATGCCCGTTGACCATGTGACGCGCATTCACGTAGTCCGTCTTGGTGCCATTGAAATAGTTCGTGAACTTGTGACCGTTGGCGAAACCCTGGCCCGTGCGCATGCCGTACGCCATGAGCCGGTAGGCAACTGTCGGCTTCAGCACCTCGTCCGGGTTCAGCAACAGCTGGAGACCCAGGCCCAATTCGACACCGGCCTTGGCGTAATTGGACCACCACGTCAGTTGCACATACCCGCGACCGTAATACGCATGGGCCTTGTTCTTGTCGTCCGTGTAGGCCTTGGTTGCATGCTGGGTTGCCGGCGCCCCCATATGGGCTCCCTTGGTGAGCGCTTTGATGCCGCCCTTGGCGGTGACCGTGAATTCGTCACCATCCTCCTCGATGACATGCGCCTCGCCATTCGGCAAGGACTCGACCTTGACTGGCAAGTGGTACGCCCTGCCTCTGCCGTGGCCAACTTCCGTCACCGGTGCCATGGTGACCAACCAGCGGTGCACCGTGCGCACCAGGATCTTGCCGTGTTTGTCGCGCAGCGGCTGGTGTTTTTTCCCGAGCCTCGGCACGACTTCCTTCTCAAGCGTGGTGGTCTCCCAGTACGCTGTCGCCAGCATGTAGGCCATCCAGCGAACGTCCGTGATCTTTGGATCCGCCGCCATGAACCCGACCAGCATTTCCATGTGCGGGACCACGGCAGGATCGAAGTTGCGAACCTTGGAAAACTCCTTGAGAAAAGCCGCACGCAATTTGACGGGATCAAACTTGCCCGCCCAGAAATATTTGGCATCGGCTGCCTTGTTGGCAGCGGCGCGTGCGGCAGCCGACTTGGCCATGTCATGGTGCTTCGGGCCGGATCCCGCGACGCTTGCATGCGCGTGGCGAACGACCGCACCGGCTGCATGATGACCGTGGTGTCCCGGCAACGACCGCTGCGCTGTCGCGCCCGGTCGGGTCGGGTGGGCGCTACGATAATTGGCCATTACATGCTCCGAACGAATACTTGCCACCCAGCCCGAACGATTCCGCCCGTGCCCTCATCGCCATCCCGATGCAACCGCTCATGCCGGCGTGGGCCGGGTTGCATCCCGGCACACCGGAGTTGCAGTCCCAATCGCCACCACGCCATCCATGCTCAGACACCCATCCGCGATTCGACGCACCCTGCACCTCGCCGGCGCGATAGCCTTGGCTTCGCTGCTGGCGGGATCGTGTGCTGCCAAGCCCAGCCAGCCACGCGCCGGTGGCCTCTGCCTGCGTGGCGAAACGACCTATTTCAGTTGCACCACGGCGCACCACCGTTCGATCGACCTCTGCGGCAGCTTGCCCGGTACGTTGCAATACCGCTTCGGTGCGCCCGGACGGATCGAGCTTGCATTCCCGACCGATCCGTCGCAGGGCGCGAAAAACCTGCGGTTTGCGCACTACTTCCGCTACCAGGTTGACCGCACTGAAGTCACTTTCAGCAACCAGGGCACCGACTATGCGGTATTCGATTACACCGAGGACAACCGGCGCACTGCAGGCGTCCATGTCACCCTGCCCGACGGCAGCGAAAATGACGTTCTCTGCCATGGCACCATTCACGGCCGGCTCGCCACGCTCAAAGGCAGTTTGCGCTGCGACAGCGACAACGCCCTGACGGGTGGAAACTGCCCCTGACCCAACCCGGTCCGCTTCGCTGCATGCATGACCCACTCGACGCCCTGAACGAGGGAAATGGCATGCGACGCGATCCCGTCGAAGCACCGCTCCAACCCGTCTTCGCCGGTCAACGCCGCGGTCATCGGCAAACCCGCCGCGCCGAAGCCCGCGCATGGCACCTGGAAACTGAAACTCGGGCGCGGTTTCGCGTGCGCGCAAGGCCGCACAGTGCAAGCCCCCGCACATGCTGGAAGTTGCGGTCTCGGTCATTTTGCTTCCCCTCCGAAGCACCGGACAGGCACCGATTCTACCCGTCGGATCATCCTCACGCATGCCGCAAGATGTTCACGGCATCATCGTCGACCAGCGACGGGAGGCGCCATGGCCTGCGTGCCTCCGTCCGACCCGATCTGGCCGCCCTCGTTCGCGTGGATCCCGTCCGGAGCCGGGCGCCGCGCGCTCACCACCCAACTCGCAACCGGCTGGCCGGCTTCCTTGCGCAGGCTGTCCGCGGCGATGGCGATTTCGGCGAAACCCGCATCACGCAAGGTCTGTTCCACGTAACCCCGGGCGTGCTGGTAACGCCCGCTATAGGACAGGGCAAAGCCTTCCGCGGCGAGCGCTTCTAATGAAAACACCAGCCACCCGCCTGGCCGCAAGGCCGCATGCATCGCCGCCAGCACCGGCACGAGGTCGCCGAAGTAGACCAGCGTGTCGGCCGACAACACCACGTCGAAAGCACCCGGGTGATGCTGCAGGTATGCGGTGAGTTCGGCTTCGATGAGTTCGTCGTAGCCACCCCGCCGGCGCGCCTGCTCCAGCATGCCGCCGGACAAGTCGACGCCGACCAGATGCCGCGCATGCGGGCGCAGCAACGGCGCGCACAAGCCCGTACCACAGCCGGCGTCGAGCACGTCGCAGGCCGCTCCGGGCGGCAACAGCTTCGCGAGCGCGCCGGCCAGCACCTGCGGCGCGTGGTAGTTCAGTTTTTCGAGCAACTGTCGGTCGAACCGTTCGGCGAAGCCGTCGAACTCCGCACGCACGTAGTCGTCGTCCGCGCGCGTAGGCGCAGCCGCACCGCCACAGGCGGCCAGCATGTGGCGAGGGATGGGGTTGTCCGGATCGCGATCGAGCCAGTCGCGATACACCTGTCGCGCTTCCTCGTGGCGCTGCAGCGCGTACAAGGTCACACCCTCGGCCTCCAGGGCAACCAGCATGGACGCATCCAGCTCGAAGGCCCGGCGAAACAATGTCAGCGCCTGCTCGACGTGCTCGATGCCCTCGGCATGCTTGCGCACGAACATGCCCATGAGGTAGTGCGCGCGCGCGGCTTGCGGCGCCAACTGCAGCAACTGCCCGTACACCGCGAAAGCGTCGGGCAGACGTTCCTGCGCCTCCAGCACCATGCCGAGATTGCCGAGCGCGTCGGCATGGCCCGGCGCGCACGCCAGCGCCCGCCGGTAGCAGGCCTCGGCCTCCGCAAGTCGTCCACATTCGTTGTGGATGTTGCCGAGATTGTTGTGCGCATCGGGATGGTCCGGCGTGGCTTTCAGTGCCGTCTGGATCAGCCCCACCGCTTCGTCGCTGCGTCCACGCTGGTGGCTCAGGACACCGAGGAAATGCAGCGCATCCGGCTGCGCCAGATTGCGGGCGAGGACCTGCCGGTACAGGCGCTCGGCCGTGTCGAGATCACCATGCTGGTGCGCGTGAATGGCCCGATTCAAATCGGCGCGCCAATCCGCCTCCGCCGCATGCCGCGCCGGAAGGCGATACGGATCGCCGGCCGCGGTGCGCTTCACGCGAAGGCCCCGTCAGGCACCCATGACCGTGGGACAACCGACCACGACCGATCCGCCATGCGCCGTGGTGCTGCCGAGGAAGGCGGCAGGCCGGCCACCGATCAGGATGTTGGGCAAGCCGACGGCAATCACATCGGGCGGACCGACGCAGGTCACCGTGTCACCTACGCAAGCGGCGGGTACACCGGCGATGAGTACGGTCGGGCAACCGGGCCCGATGATCGGACCGCCGACGTGCGGAATCGGCGGAGTCCCCGGGGTCACCATCGGGCAGACATGATTGTCGGTGATGCGGGAAAGTGGTGGCATGGTTGGCTCCTTGGCAGGATGGATGAAAACAGGTTCATCGCGGAACGGCCTCCACCGCGGGCTGCGGCGCCAGCCGGGTCGCGAAGGGAATGAACGCGGTGCAAGGCGAATCCGGTCGTTGCACTTCCGGGTTGGCGGCCTTGTCTCGACCCGGCCGACAGGTACCGTGTTTTGGCCCGACGTGACCCGCCCGCATGCCGACTCCGAAGTTCATGGCCGCGCCGCTATCCGCCGCTTGAGTTCTTCGCGCGACACCGATCCGCTCATGTCGTGCGCCTTGGCATAGTCGGTGAACGGGATTTTCTGCTTCACGCCGTTGACCAGCCTGTTCTTGTACTGGAGGTGCATCGTGCTCAGCGTGCCCGTGGTGGGAGACACGGCACCCTTGGACATACCCAGGCCGGAAACCTCCATGCGGTGATTGCTGATGAGATCGCGCGCGTAGCCCTCCATCGGTTCGATATGCTTGCGCTTCATCACCTCGACGTCCAGCTTCCAGCCAACCTGGCCGATGTCTTCGGTAAGGAAGTTGATGATGTCGCTGGTATTCGAGCAGGCGATGAACCAGCAGCCCAATATCGGACACTTGTCGAAGATGTCGTTGCTGAGCCGGATGCGGTTGGGATCGGCAAGAATCTTGTTGACCTTGCGGCGCTCGTTGACGTCCCTCGCCAACAGGAATATCTGCAATGACAGCCGCGACAGCGCACTGGCCATTCCCGCGAGCGGCGTCGTGATCGCACTCACGGTTGGCGCGCCGTAGGCCGCGGCGTCGGCCGCCACCGAAGCAGATTTCACCAGCGTTTCGGCGCCATAGATCGCCGCCAGCCGGGCGTTCTGGTTGCGCTCGCGCTCCAGCATGCGCTTCAGCGCGATCGCCGCGGCAAACGGATCGCCCGCACCCAGCGCATCACGATGCTGGCGCACCTGCACCCAGCGATATTCCTTCTTGATCGCCTGCCCCGTGTTGTAGGCGAATTGGGCCCCACTCTTGGCGATCGACAGGTAATGCGCCATCGAGGCGATCAGGTCGGCAACCAGGCCCGGGACCAGTTCGCCGATCAACTTCAGCACTTCCTGCGCGACCTGCTGCGGATAATCTCCGAGCAGGGAATTGAGCATGTCCCAGATCGCCTTCTCCGCCTTGCTCCGCTCCGCGGCGGTGGCGGCGGCCGCGGCGGCCTTGGCGGCCGCGCTGGCGTTGCTCACCACCGCGTCCTTTTTCTTCATCATGCTTCTGGCAACCAGTACCAAGCCGGATTTCTTGAAATCCAGGGAGCGATTGAGGAACAGCTCCGTCAACGCCCCTTCGCGCGCCTGCCGCAGCACCTCACGCGCTTCCTGATCGGCCCACAGCTCGATGCCGTAGTAGGGCAGCTCCGCCAGGTCATCAAGCACCGCCTGGGCACTCGCGTCCGGAACCTGGAACAACTGCATGTCCAGTGTTTCCACCGCCTTCTTGCGGTTGCGAATGCTGGTGCGCCAAGCCGGTTGGGCACGCGTGCCATCGAACCCCTTGTACATTTTCCATTGCTGCAGGGCGCCACGAAGATCACGCAGTGCCGCGTCCGTGCGCACCTTGTGATAATGCTTCAGCGCCGCATCCACGGATCTCAATTGCCTGCTGCGAACCTTGCCCGACACCGACGTGAGGTTCATCCAGGTTTCGTGTTGCATTACGTACGTCATCGAATTGCCTCACCCAGCAATCACAAGACAACACTTCCGTTCGACGTTTCCACCAATTCAGCGGGCTCGATTCCGTTGCCGGCGAACCGGACATCTGGATTGACGCATGTGTCACCAGATCAACCCGTTGTACGTCTCCGGCCTCGTTTTCCGCAATCAGCGCACTGCCCTCGTGCGACAGGCACATGGGGCAAAATATACCGCGTTCGCTCGCGCACCGGGCGGACCGCCCGCAACGTCGTAAACCCTGGTCCGCCACAGGCGCTTGCCTGTAGCAATGTCAACCGCGACCAGATATCCACCCGACTGATCGCCAGTGCAATCGCCGTGGTTGTCCGGTTCGTAGCGCGCTCCGTGACGCCCGATCGGCGCATAACAAAGCCCAACTGTCGGCATTGCGAATGGCCACCGACCCCGGGAATCCGGCGTGCGCACCACTCCCGTAATCCGGCGACGCGACCCAGCCATCCATCAGGTCCCTGGAGTCACGCATCCGGCAGGCACTCTGCGCCGCATCAACCGCCTGCGCAGGTGCAAGTGACGCTGCCATTTTTCTGCTCCTTCAAGGCTTCGCGCCGGCTCCGCCACCAACCAGTTTGCAAATGCCGTAGTGCGTGCCCACGGCACCGGGCTTGTCGGTCAACTCACAAAGGAAATCGAGCGGCTGGCCGTCAAGCTCAGTGTTTTCCGTGAACGTCAACTTGCCATGCTTCCAACCCGCGTAATCGACTCCCTCAAAAGTGATGACGATCGATTGATTGACGACCGGTTGCCCCGGCAGCATGCGCCACAGCAATCCGAGCTGCTTCACCATGGCGGGGAAATGGAACTTCCCATCCGGTCCCGTCACGAATCTCTGTACGCGGTTTTTGGCGTCATCCCCGGAAATTCTTGCCGTTTCCACTACTTCCGCACCGGCAACCGGTTTGCCATGCATAAGCACCGTGCCATGGGCCTCGGAGAACAACACCCAGCTTTTCGGAGCACCCATCGCACAACCCTCCGATATCACCGACAGCAACCCCACCGACACCAGCAACCCGGATACCCTCCGCCTGCAGCGGGCAGGACCCCGGTCAAGCCACGCATCGCACGCACCCGTTCGCATCGCTTTCAGGCCTGATCAAGCCACCCGTTGGCCTCCGCAACCAAAGCGCACTCCGCCGTGCGGCAACTCAAGTCAACCCGATCCGCTTGAGTGCCTTGCTTTTGATCTGGGCGAAGTACCCCTTCTTGGTATGCGTGCCCTTGTCGCTGCTGAGGCCCTCCAACTGCAGCCGCGAGCTGGTGATGTTCTTGGTGGCGATCTTGAGCAGCGGATCCATCTGCTTCTTCTTCATCTCCTCGACGCGGTTCATCCAGCCGGGCAGGCCGATGTCGGCCACGAACATGTTGGCAACCGCCGAGGTGTCGGCGCAGGTCAACAGGTAGCAACCAAGGATCGGGCAATCGTTGAACACCGTCAGGTCCAGCGTGTCGGGCGTGACGAGGCGCTTGTTGCCGGCCCGCAGGTCCTTGATGTCCAAACCCAGCGAGAACAACTGCAAGCCGATGCTGGCCAGCGTATTGGCCACGCCGATCGCCGCCGTGGTGGCGGTGCCGAAATCCGCGAACAGCCCGCCGATCTTGGCGCCGGTGGCGGCCGTCTGCTGCGCCAGCTTGACCGAGTGTTGGGCGAGGTCGCGCTTGATGATGATCTGGATCGCCTCGGCCGCCGCATATGGATCGCCCATGCGGAAACCGCGCTTGTAATCGTCGCTTTTGTACAGGTGGTAGCCATCTTCCACCACGGCCTTCCCGGCCTTGGCCAGCTTCACCGAGCTGGTGACCACGCCGAGATAGGGCGTGACCTCGGAGACCAACTCGTGCAGCGCCTCGCCGCCGATCGCCTCGATGACGTCATGAATACCGTCGACGTCGGCGCACTCGGCGATGAAGTTCTCGAACGCCTCCTTCATGCCCGGTACGGTCGCGGCCTTGCTCGCCGTCTTGCCGCCCTTGGCAAGCGTGGTGACTCCTGATTTCAGCTTCTTGCCGGACGAGACCAGCGACTTGCCCGACGACAGCACCCCCTTGGAACCGAACTTCAACTTGGTGCCAGTGAACATGTTCACCATCATCTGGCGGCGTGCATTGGCAAGCACGCCCATGGCGGTGAACTCGGCCCGGCTCAACGGTTGGATGGATGACATATGCCCCTCGCGATAGACAGTGAATGATCGGGTGCATCAGCTTGACGTGGCGCCCTGGGTCTGCGGCGTGATCCCACTCTGCGACCGAGAATCAATTGACTGCATTTCCCTCCCAAAGCATCCCAAGGCAAGTGCGCAATCAAGCGCTCGGTCAGAAAACAAACCGGCCGGGTTCCTGCCTGTCCTTGCAAAAAAATAATCCTGACTCTGTTTTATTCTGGCCCTGTAATCACCGATCAGGGGCTTGCAAACGTAAGCCGTATGCCATAGCGCGCACACCACTTGGTAGCGTTTTTCACCACGGTATCCCACTCCTGGTTGCCCATCGCCGGCTTGTTGGATCTCGGCAATCGCGACAGCACCAGGGTTTGTACATCTTCTGCCAGTTTCAATTTCTTGAAAATATGCGCCTCAACCAACAGGTCGCCCTCGTTGGTGTCTTCCAGCGAGCGCAGATCGTGGCAGCTTTCCCAGATCTTTCCGCCAAGCGATCCGCGCCGGGGCATGACGTGTTCGAGCATGGCACCGATCGTGTTGAAGGTCGCCTGCATCGCGGTACCCCTGAGCGCGGTAAAAAAGGTATCTCCCGGGTAATACAGTGCGTTCACCTGCAGTGCGGGATTCAGCACGAGGTAGCTGAAGCCGTAAAAGGTGGTTGAACCGTGCGGGCGCATGCCGTAATTGAGGGCTGCAAATACTTGTTTCGCGGTGGGCATGAAGCTGCTGTTGGTGGTACTGAAGCCGTTGGCTTCGTCTCCCTTCAGCTTCCTCGCATGCGCGCTACCAGCCGATCCAATGCCGGTTCTCGATTCATTGACTTTTTTCAGCGAGACTCCGGAAGCATTCATGGCCCGATGAATGCGTTTGCGTTGACTGAACGGATGTGCGTTAGCCCACTCATCAGGGATTGTCACCAAGTCGTCGGCCATGGCACGCGATTGTGCAGGATTGAACGAGTCGCTTTTGAGTGCCATTTTTTTATCAGGACCGACCGCCCTTTCATACATCTGCGCGTACGCGTCATAGGTGTTCTCTTTCGAGAACCAGCTGATTGCATCGATGTTGATCGTCAAATGACTATTCTGCAGCCCCTTGTGAATCTTCAGGTAGTGCTCATACCAGTCCCCGGTGACTTTGTACTCGACCATGAGCGCCTCGACTTTCTTCTTGACCCGCTCTGTCTTCGCGGGATCATTGGCGTACAAAGATCGCTGCCGCTTCGCAACGTATTCCTTTTGAATACTCTTGGCTGTCGGATTGATCTTCGAGAGAAAGGATGTCATGGATGGTCCAAGTGTTGTAACGGCTACATTCAACCGCGAGCGAACTCAACCCCGCTTCGCGCGCCAGGCTCAAGCAAACGCATACGAGAACCCCGTGTCGTTGATCCCGACCGTCACCCCGGTAACGGGCACGCCTTCGATCATGCGATTGAGGAATTCGCGCGAGATGTCGGGCAGCATCGAATTGGTAAGGATGGCGTCGATCATGCGCCCGCCCGATTCGCTTTCGGTGCAACGTGACACCACCAGCTTGACCACGTCGTCGCCGTAGGTGAACGGGATGCGGTAGCGGGCCTCGATGCGTTTCTTGATGCGGTTCAGTTGCAGCTTGACGATCTCGCCCAACACCTTTTCACTCAGCGGGTAATACGGAATCGTCACCAGGCGTCCGAGCAGTGCCGGCGGAAACACCTTCAGCAATGGCTCGCGCAGGGCCTTGGCCATGCCTTCCGGCTCGGGCATGAGGTCAGGATCCTTGCACATGTTGGCGATCAACTCGGTGCCGGCGTTGGTGGTCAAGAGGATCAACGTGTTCTTGAAATTGATGTGGCGGCCTTCGCCGTCTTCCATCGCGCCCTTGTCGAAGACCTGGAAGAAGATCTCGTGCACATCGGGGTGGGCCTTCTCGACCTCGTCCAGCAACACCACTGAATAGGGCTTGCGCCGCACCGCTTCGGTGAGCACACCACCTTCGCCGTAGCCGACGTAGCCGGGAGGTGCGCCCTTCAACGTCGAAACGGTGTGCGCCTCCTGGAACTCGCTCATGTTGATGGTGATGAGATTCTGCTCACCGCCGTACAACGCCTCGGCCAGCGCCAGCGCGGTCTCGGTCTTGCCGACACCGGAGGTGCCGGCGAGCATGAACACGCCAATCGGCTTGTTGGGATTGTCGAGGCCCGCGCGCGAAGTCTGGATGCGCTTGGCGATCATTTCCATCGCGTGGTCCTGGCCGATCACGCGTTGGCCCATGATGCTGGCAAGGTTCATCACGGTTTCGAGTTCCGAGCGAACCATGCGCCCGACCGGGATGCCGGTCCAATCGGCGACCACCGACCCGACCGCGGTGTAATCCACGGTCGGCAGGATCAGCGGGTGCTCGCCCTGCAGTTCGGCGAGCCTGGCTTGCAGGCCCTTCAATTCCTCAAGCGTGGCCACGCGCTCGGCATCGCTCAGACCTGCCACTGCCGGGGCGGCCTGCCCGGACTCCTCGGCGTCATCGGCCTCGATTTCGGCATCGGTACTCGCCGCTGCGTTGGCGGCCTCTTCGAGCTTGCTGCCCGTGCCTTCGACGGGCGCGCCATCGCCACGCAATTTCGCGCGCAACGCCAGGACCTTCTCGACCAGTTCCTTCTCGGCCTGCCAGTCCGCCTCCAGTTTTTCCAGGCGAGCTTTTTGCGTCGCGAGTTTTTCGCTTGCGGAAGCTTCGCGTTCGGCCACGTCCACGCCCACGGTTTTCTCGCGGCCGATGATGCCGAGTTCGGTTTCCAGCGCCTCGATGCGCTTGCGTGTGTCATCGACTTCCGGCGGCACCGCGTGTTGGCTGATGGCCACGCGCGCGCAAGCGGTATCGAGCAGGCTGACCGCCTTGTCCGGCAACTGGCGCGCGGGGATGTAGCGGTGCGACAAGCGCACCGCCGCTTCCAGCGCTTCGTCGAGGATCTGCACGCGGTGGTGCTTCTCCATGACGCTGGCGACGCCGCGCATCATCAGGATGCCCTTCTCTTCGCTGGGCTCGTCGACCATCACGGTCTGGAAGCGGCGGGTGAGCGCGGGATCCTTCTCGATGTGTTTCTTGTACTCGGCCCAGGTGGTGGCGCCAACGGTGCGCAGGTTGCCGCGCGCCAGCGCGGGCTTCAAAAGGTTCGCCGCATCCCCGGTCCCCGCCGCACCGCCAGCACCGACGAGGGTGTGGGCTTCGTCGATGAACAGGATGATCGGCTTGGGCGAGGACTGGACTTCCTCGATCACGTGGCGCAGGCGATTCTCGAACTCGCCCTTCATGCTGGCGCCAGCCTGCAGCAAGCCGACGTCGAGCGCGCGCAGCGAGACATCCTGCAACGACGGCGGCACGTCGCCGCGGGCGATGCGCAGGGCGAAACCTTCGACCACCGCGGTCTTGCCGACGCCCGCTTCGCCAACCAGCATCGGGTTGTTCTGGCGCCGCCGCATCAGGATGTCGACGATCTGGCGAATCTCCTCATCACGTCCGACGATCGGATCGATCTTGCCGTTGCGCGCCTGTTCGGTGAGATCAACCGTGAATTGCTTGAGCGCCTCCTGCTTGCCCATCTGTGCCGGGCCCATCGCGCCGCTGGCTTCGCCGGGCGCGGCACCGCCACCAACCTGGAAGCCATCACTCGACGCCTGGCCCTCTTCCGGCGAACCTGCCATGACTTCGTCGAAC
>DASSNC010000006.1:0-18370 GCA_035688305.1 Rhodanobacteraceae bacterium | reverse complement strand
GCGCGCACCACCGGTACCGATGGCGACTTCGTGGTCAAGCTGATCGACGTCTACCCCGGCACCGATCCGACCGATCCCGGCATGGGCGGTTACCTGCACCCGGTCGCGCTGGACATCTTCCGCGGCCGCTACCGCGAGAGTTTTTCCGAGCCCTCGCCCATTCCGGCCAACGAAGTGCAGGAATACAAGTTCCGCCTGCCGACCGTGAACCACGAATTCCGGCCCGGCCACCGGATCATGGTGCAGATCCAGTCCAGCCTGTTCCCGCTCTACGACCGCAACCCGCAAACGTACGTGCCGAACATCCTGTTCGCGAAACCGGAGGACTACCAAAAGGCCACGGTGACGATCGAGCACGGCCCCGACGCGTGCAGCGCCGTACTGTTGCCGCTGGCCTGAAACCTGACCGGGGTCAGAGTCGAGCTCGGGGTCTGAAATCGGGAAAACCGGGGTCAGAGTCGACTTTTTGAAAGGTAGCGGGCGTCGATGGCGGGCGTCCGAAAACCGGGGTCAGAGTCGACTTTTTGAAAGGTAGCGGGCGTTGATGGCGGGCGTCCGAAAAAAGTCGACTCTGACCCCGGTTTTGCATGTAGATTGCAGTTTCTCTCTGAGGGCGGGGGCTTCCATGAAAAAACTGATTGGCGTGCTGCTGCTTGTTCTTCTGGCCGTGGGCGTGGCGTGGGCGCAAACGCCGCAAGCGACTTCCACACCACCACCGCAGGCGCAAACCATCGCGACACCTGCCACGCACTTTGACGTCAACGCCGCGACCGACGCCTACATGGCCGAACTGTCGCCCGCGCAACGGGCAAAGTCCGATGCGTATTTCGAAGGCGGCTACTGGCTGATCCTGTGGGACCTGCTGGTCGCGCTGGGCGTGGCATGGCTGCTGCTCGGCACGCGGTTGTCCGCGCGCATGCGCAACCTTGGTGAACGCATCACGCGCTGGCGCTGGTTGCAGACCGCGATCTACGCGATCCAGTACATCGTGTTGACCGCGCTGCTGACGCTGCCGTGGAGCCTCTACGAAGGCTACTTCCGCGAACACCAGTACGGACTCTCCAACCTCAGCATGGGCGGCTGGTTCGGCGAGCAGGCCAAGGGGTTGATCGTGGGCCTGATCCTTGGCACGATCGCGCTGGTCATCATCTATGCGGTGATCCGCAAGGCCACCCGGACCTGGTGGCTGTGGGGCGCCGGCGTGGCGATCGTGTTCATGATGTTCGTCGCCACCATCGCACCGGTCTACATCTCGCCGCTGTTCAACACCTACAAGCCGTTGCCCGACAGTCCCCTGAAAGCGCAGGTGCTGTCGATGGCGCGCGCCAACGGGATTCCCGCCACCAACGTCTACCAGTTCGATGCCTCGCGCCAAAGCAAGCGCATCAGCGCCAACGTCAGTGGCATGTTCGGCACCACTCGCATCAGCCTCAACGACAACCTGCTCAACCGCAGCTCGCCCGCGGAGGTGAAAGCCGTGCTTGGCCACGAAATGGGCCATTACGTGCTGAACCACGTCTACAAGGGCATCGTGTTCTTCGGCATCATCATCGTGTTTGCCTTCGCGTTCGTGCGCTGGGGCTTCGACTGGGCCGAACGCCGCTGGGGGCAACGTTGGGGACTGCGCGGTATCGGCGACGTCGCCGGCCTGCCCCTGCTCGCCGCGCTGCTGGCGATTTTCATGTTCGCGCTGACGCCGGTGACCAACACCATCACCCGCACGATGGAAGCCGAAGCCGACGCCTTCGGCCTGAACGCCGCGCGCCAGCCTGATGGTTTCGCACAAGCCGCCGTGCAGTTGTCCGAATACCGCAAGATGCACCCGGGCCCGGTTGAGGAGTTCGTCTTCTATGACCATCCCAGCGGCTGGCAACGTATCCATCGCGCGATGATCTGGAAAGCAGAAAATCTCGACGACCCTGCGGTACGCAGCGGCGGCCCGATTGAGCCGGCGGCAGCGCGGTGAATGAATGCCCCGGCGTCACGAACGGGATGGACCACTGAATAATCACCTCTGTCCCCCTGAGGCATCCCCACGTTTTTCCACGGTGCGCCAGGGACAAGCCCTCTCCCCCGCGACGCTTGCGGGAGAGAGGGTTGGGTGAGGGGGCTGGGCTTGATCGTTCAACGTACGCACATTCAGAGCGAAGTGAGCCGGTCCGCGCCTGGGAGTTGACCAAGCTTTCCGCAAGCAACTGGCTTTTCGCCCCCTCACCCCCGCCCTCTCCCCCATCGATGCAGCCGTTGGGGGAGAGGGAGTTTTCCATTACCTGCGGTCGTAAATACTCGAATGCCCTGCAAAACTGCGTGGGGAAACCCCAGCCTCCGTCCCCTTTCCGTCCCTTTTCGTGTCCCCTTTTCGTATGTTCGCCACCGTACCCAACCTGCTGCGCGTCCCGCTGGCGATGCTGCTGCTGTTGCTCAACAGCATGCTCCACATCGTGCCGCTGATGGCACTGGCGTTGGTCAAGGTCGTCGTGCCAATTCCCGCCCTGCGCCGACTGCTCGCGCGCGCGCTGGTGGCGATCGCGGAAAGCTGGATCGGGGTCAACAACGCGCTGTTTGAAGTTTTCACGCGAATCGATTGGCAGGTCGAGGGGCTGGATGGACTACGCCGCGACGGCAACTACCTGGTGCTGTGCAACCACCAAAGCTGGGTAGACATCCCCGTATTGCAGAAAGTGTTCAATCGGCGCATCCCGTTCCTGCGCTTCTTCCTGAAACAGCAATTGATCTGGGTGCCCCTGTTGGGCATGGCGTGGTGGGCACTGGATTTCCCGTTCATGAAACGCTACTCGGCGCAAACTTTGCTGCGCCACCCCGAGCTGCAAGGCAAGGATCGCGAGGCAACCCGCAAGGCCTGCGAAAAATTCCGGCACACGCCGGTGGCGGTGATGAACTTTGCCGAAGGCACCCGTTTCACGCCAGCGAAACAGGCGACGCAAAAATCACCATTCCACTATCTGCTGCGACCCAAGGCCGGCGGCGCGGCCTTCGTGCTTGACGCCATGGGCGAGGCGTTGCACGCGATACTCGACGTCACGATCGTCTACCCCGAAGGATCTTGCACCCTGTTGGACTTGATCGCCGGCCGTGTGCACGCCGTGCATGTCCATGTGCGCGAACTGCCGATCAGCCCGGAATTGATCGGCAGCTACGACGAAGACCCTGCCTTTCGGCGACGAATCAAGTCATGGATCACTGAGTTGTGGCTCGAAAAAGACGCCCAGGCCGCCCGCATGCAAAAAAAGGGGACGGAGGTAATTAACTGACGCCAGCCCGGGCAGACGGCCTACAAGACAACCCGTCCCTGGCCAGCTGGGCGACGCATCGGGCGCTGCAAGGCTTGCGTCATGCCATGCCAGCCGCGACTCCACGTTCCCGATATCCCTCTCCATGTCACCCAACGTGGCGTCAATCGTTGCGCAATTTTCGTTGACGACACCGACCGCCAACACCTCCGCCAACTGCTCTTCGACATCGCGGTGGAGCACGGCATCGCCGTCCACGCCTACGTGTTCATGGACAATCACGCGCACCTGCTGCTGACGTCGCCCCAACGCGACGCGTTCTCGCGGGCGATGCGCAAGCCAGGCCAATGCTACGGGCAAGCCTTCAACCACCGACATCAGCGCTGTGGGCCACTCTGGCAAGGTCGGTTCAAATCATGCCTAGCTTTTAATTACCTCCGTCCCCTTTTTTGCGGGGGTGGCAGCACGAGGAATCCATCGGTGTTGCCGATGCATCGGTAACGTGTGCGCGCAAGGCCTTGTCCGACTGCATCGACAGTCGCCACTCACCCCGGTTTGCGCATCGCGACCGCACCCCGAGCCCTGAACCCCGTCCCGATGTCCAGGGCTGCACGCCCTTCGGACTGGCGTTTGTCGACGTACATCGCGCGGTCAGCGCACCGCATCAAGGTCTCGGGATCGGTTCCGTCAGCCGGGAAGCACGCCACGCCAATGCTGACATCCAGCTGGAACCGCCCTTCCTGCATCTCGCAAGGCACGGCAAGGTTATCGCGCAGGCAATCGGCGACCACTGTTGCGGCCTGTGCATCGCGACAGTCGGGTAGCAGGACAACGAACTCGTCGCCACCGACGCGCGCCACCACGTCATTTTGGCGGACAGCAAGCTGCATGCGCTCGGCGACCTCGCGCAGCAGGCGATCCCCCACGGCATGCCCACTACGGTCGTTGATGTGTTTGAAGTCGTCGAGGTCCACGTACAACAGCGCCAGCCCACCATCTGTGCCAACGGCGTGATCAATCGCGGCCTGCAGTTCCACCCGCAGGCGATAGCGGTTGACGAGGCCGGTCAACGCGTCATGGTCGGCGCGGTGCTCGAGCTCGCGTTCGGCGCGCCGCAGCTCGGTGACCTCGCGACCCACGCCGATCCGCACGCCATGCTCCGGCAACCAGCGTGCCGACCACTGGATGTCCACGACGTGCCCATCCTTGTGGATGTAGCGATTGCGGAAGTGGCGTTGCAGCTCTCCCGCCATGACCCTTTCTGCCTGCCCGGTCGTGGTCTCGCGGTCATCCGGATGGACCAGGCTGAAAATTTCCCGGCCCAGCACCTCTTCGGGGGCGTATCCGAGGATGCGCTGGAAGCTGGTGTTGGCGAACACGAGCCGACCGTCCGCATCAACCATGCACACCGCATCCGGCATGAGGTCGAGCACCTCGGCGAGTGGCGGTAGCTTCATGGGGTCATCATTCAAGCAAGTGGAATCACTTAAGCGTCTGCAGGAACGATGCCAACCGTTGATGAAGACTGGCTGGCCGAGAAGGCCGCCGTCGCAACTGCCGTCCTGACACAACGCTGATCCAGACCCCCATTCTACCCCTCGCCCGCGCCACGGCGGTTAGACTCGGCAACCTTGCCCGGGACCGGGCCCAGCCATCGCAAGGAAACCGCCTTGTTGTCGATCAAGCGCACGCTCGCAAACATCCCTGAAGGCTCGATGGCGCTGTTCTTCATCCAGACGGCCTCCACACTCGGTTTCGCGGTGCTGTATTCGACGCTGGTCCTGTACACGACCAAGCACCTCGACTTTTCGATCAAGGAAGCGACCGCCGTGATGGGCGTGTTTGGCGCCTTCAACTACGGGCTGCATTTGTTCGGTGGCTATCTTGGCGGCCGTTTCCTCAGCAACCGCAATCTGTTCGTCGGCGGCATGCTGCTGCAGGTGTTCGGTTGTGGCCTGATCGCAATTGGCACCACCGCGATGCTGTACTGGGGACTGGCGCTGTTTCTCACCGGCAGCGGCCTCAACGTGACCTGCGTCAACATGATGCTGACGCAGCGCTTCGCGCCGGAGGACAACCGCCGCGAAAGCGCCTTCCTGTGGAATTACGCAGGGATGAATCTCGGCTTCTTCATCGGCTTCGCCGTCGCCGGCCACTACCAGCTCACGCAGAGCTACACGGCCCTGTTCCTGTTCGCCACGGTCGGCAATTTCCTGGCCATCGTGGTGGCGGTCATCAACTGGAAAGCATTGGCAGATCGCGACACGCCGCTGCTGGACGCGACCCGGAACGCGTATGCCTGGCGCCTGCTGACCGGCCTCGGCATCCTCACTGGCCTGGTGCCGATCGTCTGGATCCTGCTTCGGCATCCCGGCTCGACGGAGACGCTGATCAAGGGCATCTGCGTGGTCGTCGCAATCACGCTGGTGTACCTGACGTTGACGCATCGCGACAGGATCGAACGCCGGAACATGTGGGCCTACCTGATCCTGGCACTGGGCTCGCTGGTGTTCTGGGCGTTGTACCAGATGGCGCCCAGCGGGTTGCAACTGTTTGCGGTCAACAACGTCAACCTGCATGTCTGGGGCATTACCGTCGCGCCGCAATGGATCCAGAACATCAACACGGTCGTGATCGTGGTTGGCGGCCCATTGCTCGCGGCCTGGTTCCAGCGGTTGCGCAAGCGCGGCTGGAACATCGACATTCCGGCGCAGTTTTCCGTATCGCTGCTGCTGATGGGCCTGGGCTTCCTGGCCCTGCCCACCGGCATCCACTTCGCGGCCGCCGATGGCATGGTCGCGTTCGTGTGGCTGTTCGTCAGTTACGTCCTGCAGAGCGTGGGCGAACTGCTGATCTCGCCGATCGGCTACGCCATGATCGGCAAACTGGCACCGCGCAAGTATCAGGGCATCATGATGGGCAGCTGGATGCTGGTGACCGGGCTGGCGTCGCTGTTCGCCGGTGATTTCTCCGGCATGATCCCTTCGCCCACCGGCACCACGCCGCTCGCCACCGATCCGGCCTACGCCAGCCTGTTCGCCAAGCTCGGATTGGGTAGCGTCGCCGTTGGCATCGCGCTGGTCGTGTTGATTCCGTTCCTGCGCAAGCTGATCAAGGACAAGGAAAAGCCGGCCCCCGACGATCCGACCGCCCCGGTACCGTTGCAGTAGGCCGCCAGTTCAGCTGCCGCTCGAACAACGCGAACAGCTACGACCAGCCGCGCAACGACAACGCACGCCGGCTCGCGCATATCGGGATACGCGAGGAACGCCTCGGTGTCCTGGCCGCCCGGGCCTCGTTTTTTCCTCACCACCAAACGAGGAACGGCAGCGTCACCAAGGCCAACGCGACGAGGATGCCCAGCAAGGTCATCACGACGCGCAAGGGGTCTTCACGAAACACGGTGATGAAGGTGTCTGCGGTGCCGTCACGTTTGGCAGCGACGTACTCGGCGCGGGCGCGAGCCGCGCGTTGCTGCTGGTACTCGTCGAACGCGCGCCTGGCTTGCGCGAAGTCCGCGTCTTCAGTGACCCAGATTCCACCGAAAGAGATGCCCCACGGGCTCGGCGTGGTTTCGTAGAACGCGATCCGCTTCGCGTCCAGCAGCGCGCGCACGTCGTCGGCCTCGTCATCGGGAACGTTGCGCAGATTCATGAGCAGCTTGGCCATGCGGCCATGATAGCCGCCTTGCTTTGTCGCGCTGCCGCGGAGCCGTGCCAAACAATTGCAACGGAACGGGGCTTCGTGCGCCCAGCGCCGCGCGTCGATTAAACTGTTCTGTCGCCATTCGCAGGTGAACAAGCCATCAGCCATGACCACGCGAGCATGAATTACGCCAGTCCGACCTATGTCGAGGAAACCCGCATCGGCTTCCGCTTCCTCAGCACCTTCGTATGGCAGCACCATGTGCTGCGCGTGGCCATCAACGACCTCAAGCGCCTGTGCGGCGAGCAAGCTCCCCAGGGCGGCGTGCTGCTGGATGTCGGCTGCGGACAGGGCAAGTCGTTCCGGTTGTTGCAGGATGCTTTTCATCCGCAGCGAATGATCGGCCTCGATGCCGATCCGCACAGCCTGGAGTGCTCACGCGCCGAGGCGCAGCGCGAGCAACTGCACCCCGAACTCATAGCCGGCGATTGCGCAGCCATCCAGCTTCCCGATGCCAGCGTGGACGTCGTGTTCTGCCACCAGACCTTCCACCATCTGGTGGAACAGGAACGCGCGCTGGCGGAATTCTGGCGCGTGCTGAAACCGGGTGGCTGGTTGCTGTTTGCCGAATCGACCAAGGCCTATATCGACACCTGGGTGATCCGCTGGTTCTTCCGTCACCCGATGCACGTGCAAAAAAGCGCCGACGGTTACCAGCAGATGCTGCATGCGCAGGGGTTTCGATTCGACAAGACGCAGGTATCGCTGCCTTACCTGTGGTGGAGCCGCGCCCGCGACTTTGGCCTGCTCGAACGCTGGCACCTGAAGCGCCCGCCGCCACCCGGCCAGCGCGAGGAAACGCTGGTCAACGTGTCTGCACGCAAACCCGCCGATAGCTGAGAAAGCGCGGTCAGCGTCGAGCTATCCCGACAATGTCCGTCGGCGTCCGTTGCTATTCCGCGACAGCCGCCGCGACCGTGATGCCACTTGCAACGACGCAAGGACGCAACTGCTTTCGGCTCGCTCAGCCGTGGGGTGCGCCGCCGCTGGTAACCACGCCGCACGCGATCCGCGGACCGGCGTCACCCGCAGGCTGGCTCTTGTAGTCATCCGGATTCTGATGGACGACCAGTGCGCGGCCGATGACATTCGCGTTGTTGCCCGGATCAAGTGAAATGGCCGGCACCAGTACGTCCACATTCGCCACGCCCTCGGCATTGGCGCGCTGGTTGGGCATGTCGCCGACATGGTGCGCGCCGGAATCCATGCTGCCATGCGGCTGCCCGGTGGGGTTGAAATGACCGCCCGCGCTGGTTGCATCGGGGGCGCTGCAGTCACCGTGCTCGTGGATATGAAAGCCGTGTTCGCTGTCGGGTTTCAGGCCGGTGATCGCACCCGTGATGCGAACGCCGCCATCCTCCGCACGCAAGCTCAGCGTGCCAGCAGCGCTGTGGCCTTGGGTGGGTTTGAGAACGACTTGTGCCTCAGGCGTTCCAGCGCGGGCATCGAGCGAAGCGTTCGCCATCGGCGTGGCCTTCGTCGCGTTGGCGGCGGTGCCTGCCGATGCGGCGGCATCCGCGGGCCCCGGTGGCGGAGACGGCGCGTTGCAGGCTGTAAGAGCCAGGGCCGCGAAAGCCAGAATCGACATCACAATAGTTTTGGGACCAGTGGTCATGGCGTGCTCCATGCGATGTAGCGGTGCCCCAACAATAGCGCGCGCGTTCTTAAAACAATGTCGTGTGGCAGCACGAACGGGATGGAGGGCTACTTGATTACCTCCGCCCCCCTTTGGACATGACCATCCGCACATGACGCCGAGTGCGCGATCCGGGAGGCTTGCACCGACCGGTTCAAGAGAATGCATCGGGGTCACCCATGAAGTTGCCAATGATAGTTGCTGGAATTGGAATGATTGCCGCGATCGCCTGCTCGACGGCGGCACACGCGCAAGTGGATCTGACAAAACTCGACCACGGCATCACCGGGCCGCGCACGCAGATACTGGTGCTTGGCACCGCGCACCTGTCCAATGCACCGAAAGGTTTCGACGTTCAATCACTGCAACCGCTCCTGGCGCGGCTGGCCGCGTTCAAGCCGGACATCATCACCATCGAGGGGATTTCCGGCGAAGGCTGCGCGCTGATGGCGCAGTACCCGACGATCTACAACCCGGAAGGCATTTCGCCCTACTGCTTCGACACCAAGGCCGCCAAAGCCGCAACGGGCCTCGACGTACCCGCAGCAGTCATCGCGGTCGACAAGGCCATGCAGGACTGGCCTGCACAGCCCACGGCGGCGCAACGCCGACATCTTGCCTCACTTTTCCTCGCCTGCGGCGAACCGGCTTCGGCGCTGGTGCAGTGGCTGCAGTTGCCGCGGTCGGAACGGCACACGGGCGACGGACTGGACGATGCGCTGGTGAAGATCCTCAATGATCGCATCGTGCGCAAGAACGAGGATTACCAGATTGCAGCACCGCTGGCGGTGCGGTTGGGCGAACGGCGGGTGTATCCGATCGACGACCACACCGGTGACAACGTCAGGATTCCCGACTCGCGGGAAAAGGCGTTCGAAGCGGCAATCCGGGCCGCGTGGGCTTCAGGCAAGCCGCAAATGCAGCCCATCGAGGATCGCCAGAACTCATTGCTCACCCACAACGACACGCTGGCGCTGTACCGTTTCCTCAACCAACCCGTCACCCAGCAGACCACCATCGAAAGCGACATGGGCGGTGCGCTGCGCGATGGCAAGCCGCCGTACTACGGCCACATGTACGTGGCCGGCTGGGAAGCACGCAACTTGCGCATGGCGGCCAACATCGTGGCCACCTTCCGCGAACGTCCCGGTGCCCGGGTGCTGGTGATCGTTGGTGCCACCCACAAGCCGTGGTTGGACAAAATCCTCGGCCAGTTGCCCGGCATCCAGATCGTCGATGCGGAAAAGATACTAGGCGCAGCGCCAAAATAATCGGCAAAGTTGCAGCGACGCGCCTCGCGCAAGTCCGTATCAAAGCCGACGCTCTTCAACAATGGTGCAGACGTCCCACCCCCGATGGGCCAAAGCTCCTCGAAAGTCGACTCTGACCTCTGCTTTCGGGACGACTTTACCTGGGGCGGAGCGAACGCAAGACCTACAGTATCGCGCCTACACCCGCCTCGACGCCTGCTTCGCTGGTTGCCCAGTGCGACACCGAGATCGCATAGCTGCCATGCCGTGCCAGTCGCGGTCGCTGGGCCAGCGGGAGGTTCTGTCCTTACGCGGCCGGTCTGGATCAGTTAGGCCGCCGTGCACATCATCGCGTGGTGGTCGTCGGCATGGCGCACGTGGCTAATTACCTCCGTCCCTGAGGTTTCCCCACGTATTGTGCATGACATTCAGTCATTTACGACCGCAGGTAATGCAAAACTCCCTCTCCCCCAACGGTTGCATCGTTGCGGGAGAGGGCTGGGGTGAGGGGGCGAACAGCCAGCTGCTTGCGGAATACTCGCTCAACGCCCAAGCGCGGACCGGCTTACTTCGCTCTGAATGTGCGTACGTTGAACGATCAAGCCCCACCCCCTCACCCAACCCTCTCCCCCGCAAGAGGCGCGGGGGAGAGGGCTTTTCCCTGGCGCAGCATGGAAAAACGTGGGGAAACCTCAGCCTCCGTCCCCATTTTGAAGTTTTTGGAGGATACTGCCCGCCGCGGGTCCGCTGCCGTATCTGCTCGTCACCGAGGGTGCAATGATGAAGCGTTGGCTGCTGCGCACGCTGGCCGTGCTCGTACTCGTGGTGCTGGGTCTGGGCGTCTTCGCATGGACGCGCAGCACGTACTTGCTGCATCACACCTGGCACGTCGATGAGGCCGCATTGGTCTTGCCCAACGATGCGCAGTCCATCGAGCAGGGACATCACCTTGCCGTCACCCACGGATGCACCGATTGCCATGCGCAAGACATGGGTGGCGGTGTGGTGGTGCCCAAGTCGCCCATCGGCCAGATCGCCGCGCCCAATCTCACCCGCGGCAAGGGTGGCGTGGTCGCGGCGTTCACTGTCACGGACTGGGAGCGCGCCATCCGTCACGGCCTGCGTCCCGACGGGCGCGCACTGATCCTCATGCCTTCGGACGAAATGAACGGCTTGTCCGATGCGGACACCGCCGACCTGATCGCCTGGTTGCGCCAGACGCCGCCAGTGGACCGCGCCACCGAGCGCACCTTCATCACACCGCTCGGCCGCGCCTTGCTCGCATTCGGCAAGCTGCCGGTGATCGCGGCCAACCGTATCGACCAACGTGCGCCGCACATGGCGTACATCGCCGCAGTGGGCGATGCCCGCTACGGTGCCTATCTGGCGCAGGGTTGCATGGGTTGCCACGGCGCGCACCTGTCCGGCGGTGCCATCCCGGGCATGCCACCGGGAACTCCCAAGGCAGCCAACCTGACTCCCGATCTGGCCACCGGCATCGGCACGTGGAGCAAAGCTGATTTCTATCGCGCACTGCGCCAGGGACGCAAGCCCGATGGCACTGCGCTGAACCCGTTCATGCCGTGGAAGAGCGTCGGCGCATCCAGCGACACGGAACTCGACGCACTCTGGGCCTATGTGCACAGCGTGCCGGCAAGGCCCGCGGGGCAGCGCTAGACGGAGGTCTCTCCACTGGGCCTGAAAACGCTGTAGGCTGCAGCCGCCCGTCGCCCGGTTTGACTCATCGGCGGCCGGAGGAACGACATGAAAGCACTCTTCGCGATGCTCGTGTTGTTGCTGTCGGTGGCGGTGCAGGCTGCGCCTGCAACCTGTCCGCCGGGATTGTCATCGGGCGGGCTTGCTGGCGCCGGCGCGGACATTCTTCCTGCGCGCCTGCCGGATGCGCAATGCATCGACGTCATCACCACGCCCGACGCCAAGCCCGCGGTGTCGCTGTATCGGGTTGCGCGTCTGCGCGCGCACCCTTGCCCGCCGCGGGATCAGATCGATCCCACCAACCGCTTGCAGTGGTTTTCCTGACCGTTGCCAGGAATCGCGCATGATCACCACCCTTGTGCCCGCTGTCGCGCTCCCTGTCGGCAAAGCCTGCCCGGCTGCAACTGTCGTTTCTCAAATTGAATCGGGCAAGCAAACCGGCGTGTGGAAGACCCGGTACCCGCAAGCCCCCAACTCCGCGAATTCCGAGCTGACAAGTCAACGCTGACCCCCGTTTTCGAGGAATACGACCATGTCCAAGACGTTGATAGCCATTCCAGTTCTTCTCGCCCTCGTTTTCCCGGCGGCCCACTCACAAAACGCGACGCCTGTGCATTCGGTACAGCGCTCGCCCGCATCGGCCAAACCGAGAGTCCGCAGCGACGAGGAAGTGCAAAAGTTCTTCCGCAATGCGCGATCCGCGCACTTCGCAGCGAGTCCGAAAGTCCCGAACCCACGGGCTGCGGAAGCCCGGAACCCGGCAATCCTGCAGGCATTGAAGGCACAGAAGATGGCTGCCGGCAGTGTTCCCGCGCATGCGATGGACACCACCGGAGCATCCAGCAATTCGCAGAATCCCGCAGGGGCCGCGTCCGCTCCGCCGGCGAACACGGGACCCACGCCAGGACTCGCCGGGAACACCCCGAACGGTCGCTCCTCCAACCTGTCGCGCCCCGGTAACACCGCCGTCCCAGGCATGCCCCCGAACCATGCGCGACTGGCCATGCTGACGGCGCCCGCACCGTTACGAAATATTTGCCCTCCGGGCCCCGGACCGGGCGTGTTCAGTGTCAATGGAAAGCCACGCGGAGCGATCTTCACGCAAGACCCCAATGGAAACGAGTACACGATCGTGGGCTGCCGATTTGGCAACTCGAGGGGAGAAGTCCATCTCGAAGGAGGATTCAGGGCGGGCACCGTTCCACTGGTGATCGAATCCTGGTCCGACACGGTCATCAAGGCGAAGATGAATCCGGCGCTGACGGGTGAACCGGACCAGAGCAATGTTTCGCTCGTCGTCGTCCCGATTGGCAGTCCTGGCCTGACCCGGGTACCGGGATTCACGTTCTACGCCGTGCGGGAGGTGTCGACGCTGCACAGCTTTCCGCAATCCGGCGTTACGCTGCGCGCGATTACGGCAACAGACGGCCAGGCCGTTCCGGCCAATTTCTCTTCTCCCTACAGCGGCAACACGCCCGCGGCATCGTTTACCGCTGGAGTCGAAAGAAACCACCACGCGCGCTTTGATCCGGGCACGGACATCTGGGACTTGAGCGGGCTGGCACCGGGATTCGAGCCGCTGGATTTCCAACTGAGTCACTGGGCAACAGAGGATTGTGGCACCAAGGTACTTCCCGCCGACGAGACCATCTACAACGACGGCAGGTGGGATGCGCGATGGGATCCCCGCAACAGCAAACGTATCGTGGTGAATTTTGCCGAGCAACACTGCCACGAGTCGCCGTCGATGATGCAACTGGGGGATCACCAAAGCAACTCGACTTACGCGCTCACCATTACCGTGATCGGGCCCAAGGGCGTGAGCCCCTGGTAAGCCAGGAAACGGCTTCCCTGGAGTTGCCCCGTCACGGGGTTCGTATCCACACAGCCAACTGAAACCGATTACCCGGAGGTCACCATGAAATCCCGGACGCTACCGCTGATCCGCTTGATGTTTC
Source organism: Rhodanobacteraceae bacterium (assembly GCA_035688305.1). Taxonomy (GTDB): domain Bacteria; phylum Pseudomonadota; class Gammaproteobacteria; order Xanthomonadales; family Rhodanobacteraceae; genus 66-474. Next base: position 4,854 of record DASSNC010000006.1, on the reverse strand, counting down.
CAGCCCTGGCACCGCTGGTTCTGGCCATGGGAGGCTGCAACTCCGCATCCGCGCCCGATTCCACCGCGCATGCCTCCGCGAGCGCGGAAGCAACCGCGGCGACGAATGCGAACGATCCGCGCATCGATTTGAACTGCACCGTCAGCTGGCTCCAGCAACCGCCCGGTGCATTCCATTATTCCTACTCGAAGACCGGCTCCAACCCGGTCACCGAATCAGTCGACCTGACCCCACAGGCCATCGATGGACACGTCAAGAACGGCACGGTGGACCGGGACATCCATGGCGTTGCCTCGGACAGCGACGGCTGGAGGCAGGCCCAAGCATTCCTGATGGCCATCACCGGGATGTCCAGCACAATCGCCTTGGTGAACAACAGCTCGGCGATGGTCCGCGAAGGCAACGAGAAACTGAACGGTTACGACACCATCCGCTATTCGATCGACACCGCGCGCGCCAATGCCGCCGAGGCGGCGCTGTATCGAACCACACTCGGCCAGGGCGGATATGAAAGAGGGACCGCGTGGGTCACCAGCCAAGGCTGCCCGATCAAGATCTCGCTTGATACAAAGTCTTACTACCGCAATGGCGAGATCGATTCGATCCGTTACGAAGTGGCGATCGTGAAGCAACCGCGACAGCCATGACGGGCTGACAACGTCATCGCGCAAAGGGAGCACGAATGCTTCCAAGAACCATCATGCAGACGTGGCGCGTGTCCAGCCCCCCGAGACGCACACCGGGCGCTGGGCAGAAAGGCGGCGCGGATCGGGTGGATTGCGGCGTGAAGGAATTGCAGTACCCTGGTGCCGCTGGGGGCACCAGATGGCGTTTTGGTGGGTCAACCACAAGCAGACCCGCGACCACGAAGTTCGTGGTGGCTATCTGTGGTCGCCGATGTGCAACGCCAACGGCGCGCGCAACCAGACATACGAAAACATGCGCCTGGCGCAGCCGGGCGATATCGTCTTTTCGTATGCCCACGGTCGAATCGGTGCCGTCGGGCGGGTTACGGTCGCAGCAACCGCGTGTCCCAAGCCCGATGAATTCGGCAATGTCGGCGGCTACTGGTCAGATGACGGCTGGATGGTAGAAGTGGATTTTCGGCCGGCGCCGCGCCCGCTGCAGCCGATTCAGGCGATAGATGTAATCGGTCCGCTTTTGCCGACGCGCTACTCACCCATCCAGCAAAATGGCCATGGCAACCAAGGCTGCTATCTCGCCGGCATCTCCAATGCGCTCGGTAACTTGCTGCTTGCACTGACGGGCGCGGACGAAATTGTGCGCGACGTAAATCTCACGACTGATGCACAGGAACAGCCCGCGCCCGACGTCCTCGAAGATATCCACAGCGTCGAAGCGGATGAGTCGCTGAGCGTGACGCAACGGTTGCAGCTCGCCAAAGCGCGAGTTGGCCAAGGCCTTTTCCGCAAGCGCGTCATCGTCCTCGATGGCGCCTGCCGCGTAACCGGCGTTAGTGATGCACGCGTGCTGATTGCGAGCCACATCAAGCCTTGGCGCGAAGCTGACAACGCGGACCGGCTCAACGGAAACAACGGCATCTTGTTGTCGCCGCATGTCGATGCACTGTTCGACGAGGAACTGCTGAGCTTCGAGGATGATGGCCGGATGCTTGTGCACCCTTCCCTGTCACCCGATGTGCTGTACCGCTGGTCGATCGATCCAGCCCAACGTGTCGAACCATTTCGGGACGGGCAGCGTACATTCCTCGCGCGGCATCGTGAACTGTTTGGTCAAAGGGTTCGCTGATCGTAGCGTTTTCGACTGCTTGGCCGAAAAGCGCGAACGGCGGCCACCCGTCATCCGACCACCCGTCGTCCTCTGACAATTTGTTCCCGAGACTACTTTGTCCTCGCTGTAGCCAGGCTAAGATTGCGGGCGGCCTCAGCGAGGATTGACGACATGCCTCTCGATCAAGACCTGATTTCAGAGCGCGACTTTGAAGCCGTCTGGGGTGTCTACTTGCAGCCGTCCGACGACCTGTTCCAGTTCGAAGACGTCCGCGACCATCCGCAACAGCATGTCTGGACCGTTGTCGACTCGGGCGATGACGGTGACGGCAATTGGTACGCGCTGCCCGGCTTTCACGTCGTCAATAAGCTGGGTTACGTGATGACCTGCAAGCCATGGTCAGAGACCACGCCTGACGCGATCTACTTTCTTGACGACTTCGAGCACGGGTAGATCGAAGATCGGCATCATATGTGCTTGGGGTTCCAGTGTCAGTGGCTCAATGGGGGAACGAGATGGCGCGACATAAACAGGGCGGATTCGATCTGATCGCATCGATGTCGTGGCCGGTCGGCATCGTCTTCGGCATCGTCGCCTTCGTAGCTGTCCGCTACGGAATCGGCTGGTTCCTGTCTTCGTCGAGCAACATCGTTCTTGCGCCGCTCAGCAAAGCCGCGAGTGGAGGCGCAACTGCACCCTTCGCGTGGATTTTGCTCGGAATCTGCTGGGCAGCCGCGCTCGCATCTTTCATTGCCGGGCAAAAGCGCAAAAAATTGCTGGAAGCGCAAACCGGTTTGGACAGCGTGCGCGCGATGAGCTGGCGCGAATTCGAGATGCTCGTCGGTGAGGCGTTTCGTCGGCAGGGCTACAACACCGAGGAAACGGGTCTCGGCGGCGCGGATGGCGGCATCGATCTAATCCTGCGCAAAAACGGTAAAACCACGTTGGTGCAATGCAAGCAATGGCGCAGCCAACGCGTGGATGTCAAGGTCGTGCGCGAAATGTACGGGCTGCTCGCCCACCATGGCGCCGACGCCGTCAAGATCGTCGCAGTCGGCGACTTCACGCCCGATGCGCAACGATTCGTGCAGGGCAAGAACATTGAGCTGATCCACGGAGCTGCGTTACTGGCGATGGTCCGGAATGCCCAGGAACGCAGGCCGGATGGCGTACCGCACACCGACCAACCTGTATCTGAGGAAGCCGCAACGCCAGACTGTCCAAGCTGCGGAACCGCCATGGTCAAACGGGCCAACCGCCGCACACACGATGCATTCTGGGGATGCCCGAAATATCCGGCTTGCCGTGGAACCCGCCCGGCGTAGCGGTTAGTTACCCCCGTCCCCTCTTCCGGGTTAATTACCTCCGTCCCCTTTTTCGGCTTCGCGCACCTCCGGGATGGTTGCGAGTGAGGAGTATCCTGCCGCGTATCAGGAACGTTGGCCGCTACATTTGGTATTCGAACGAAGGAGTAGTGATGGCGCTGATCAATTGTTACCGCTACAAGCGAGTCAGCTCGAACTGGAATCGCGACGGCGGCGTGTACAAAATCCGCAGCGGCGGCGTGGCCGCCCCACAGCCGCTGGGGTTTTCAAGCTTTCGCCTGCAGCGGCTATTGATCGCCATCAGCACCGAGTTCGGGAACCTGCAGGCGCAGTTTCATCACCATACGGAGAGCAGCGCCTTGAATGCTGCGATCCGAGCTGTCGTTGTCAACGCAGGGCTTAGTCCTGCCAATGCCCCTGGAACGGTGGCCTTCGGTACTGATGACCTGGGCGCCAACAGATACGCCGTCTCACTGTTCATCATCGACAAGGATGTCAATCCCGACGAGGCGCTGGCGGTTGGCATCGTGGCGGATGCGGGTCGCAACACTGACTGCATCAGCTGCGGTCAGCCGAAGGCCCGCCCGGGGATGGACCCACAGGTGAAGTCGCACAGCGTCATTCCTGCCTCGTTTTGGCCCGCGATAGTGCCATCTGCACTGACGGCCATCGGAGTGTTGAATACCACGAGCTTTTCCGGGGATGATCTCGTGCTGTTCAACGCGATGGTCAACGCAGGCAACGAGGCCGCTGGTAGTTACGCAAAGCCCGGCGCGGATCCGCAAGCCTTCAGCATGTGCAGCGATTGCGAGATCCGTCAGGCCGATTTCAGCCTGTTACAGCGGCACGAGAAGGGGACGGCGTGGCTTCTCAAACCCGCCAATCACGGCAACGAAGCTGTCGTGCGCACGTTTGTTGGCAGTCAATTCCTGCCGCCTGCTGGCATCGGGACGCGGGACGAGATGATTCGCCTCACCTACAACTTGGCCCGCCGAGTGGCAGCTGCGATCGAGCGCCAGGTATTCAGCAGTTTGGAGTTCTGCATCAGGAGGTTGCCGGCCGCTGGCCCGGTTGCGCCGCCTGTGAGCCCCAGAGGAACGCCGCGCACGATCCATAGTGCGACGTTTGCGAGCCAGAGTGATCAGAAAGCCCAAATGCATGCGCGGGTGCTGCCCCAGATGATGGAACAGGTGGCCAAACGCTCCATTTCCACATGGGTTGGTATTACTTCACTTGAGGCACATCGGTGGGTCGCCAGCGTCGCGTCACAGTCGCATCAGTGGGTTGCCCACACCTCCCTTGCAGCCGGCTTGCAGGTGAGCTGGTACACATTTGGCATCGACCACAACACCCCCCTGCGGCAGAGGCTGCTGCAGATCGGCTGCACGCATGCCCGGCGCCGCGCCCGAACGACCTGGAATGGACTGCCTGCTGAGCCTCCGCTGGTGGTGTACCTGGCCCAGCACATCGACGCGTATCTGCAAGCGGTTGTGGAGCTTGCTGTGCTGTTCGCCGGACTCAAACGGCACGACAGTACAAAGGACGAAAAGGAAGGCAATGTCTAATTCGGCTACCGGCATAGCAAAAGCCAACCCGGTGGGCGTTGGCTTGAGGAGCTGACCCAAGAACCTGTCCCTGGTGACCTGCTCCCCGCCAGCCGTACCAGCCGATAGTAGGTAAAGTCCGTTCAACAAGCGAGGACGGACATGCGCAAGAGCAGATTCACGACTGAGCAGATCATCGGATTCATCAAACAGGTCGAGGCGGGGATGGCGGT